>CAIUGQ010000500.1 GCA_903898725.1 uncultured Burkholderiales bacterium
CTCCCACCTCGGCCCCCGCCTCCACCCTCTCCTCGGCCCCCGGCAGCTCGGGTTCCGCCGCCGCCCCTGCGGTCGGCCCCCGTCCGAGGCCGGGCGGACGCACTGCGTCCCGCGCGCCCACAACGACCGCAGCGGCCGGACGACTCGTGCCCGCAGTCGAACGGGCCTCGCGGCTGCTCGACGCGCTGTCGGCGTCGCGCCAGCCGCTGTCGCTCGCCGACCTGTCGCGGACGCTGGCCATGCCGCGCAGCAGCGTCCACGGCCTGCTCGCGACGCTGGTCGCGCTCGGGCTGGCGCGCCGCAACGACGACGCCGAATTCGCGCTGGGTCCGAAGGCACTGCAGTGGGCGGATGCGTACACCGCGCAGTCGGACGTGCTGCGCGCGTTCGGCGCACGCGTCGACCGCGTCGCCGAGCTCGGCACCGAGACGGTGATGCTCGCGACGCTCGACGGTATCGACGTGGTCTACCTGGCCTGCCGCCAGGGGAGCCGGCCGCTGGCGGTCAACTTCCGCGTCGGCGGGCGCTTCCCGGCCGCCTGCACCTCGTCGGGCAAGGCGATGCTGGCGACGCTCCCCGACACCGAGGTCTCGCAGCGGCTGGGCACCGGGACGCTGCCGCGCCTGACCCGCTACGGGGTGCCCGGCCTGCCCGCGCTGCTGCGCCAGCTCGACACCGCCCGGCGTCAGGGCTGGGCGGTCGACGACGAGGAGACCGCCGAGGGCATGCAGTGCTTCGGCGCACCCGTGATCGGCGCGCGCGGCACGGTGGCGGTCGCCGCCGTCGCGGTCAGCGTGATCAAGGCGGGCCTGACCCCGCGCCGGCGGACCGAACTGGTCGATGCGATCCGCCTGCTGGCGCGCGACGTGTCCATCGAGCTCGGCGCGCCGGACGCGGGCACGCCGCGGGACTGAAACCGCTCCCCGATGCGCTCCGACGCGCTCCGAAACGGCCGATCGACGCCGATCCGTCGCGCAGGCGCCACGAAAACAGCCCGACCCCTTCGTTCGACCGGCTGAACAAGCGTTCAGAAACGCGACCTCTTGCCGCGAAGATCCGCGCCAGGAGCCGTTCTCCGCTCAGTCCGAGAGGCGACGTACCCGAGCTGCGACGGGCACGTCGGTCACCGGGCGCTCGCCGAGCCAGGCCACCAGCACATCGATGTCCAGCGGCCCCCCGAGACGGTCCGTTCCGGCCAGGAAACCGCCGAAACCGTCCCCGCCCTCGGCCAGGAAGGCGTTCACCGCCACCCGGTAACGCCCGGCCGGGTCGATCGGCACCCCGTCGAGGCGCACCTCGGCGATCCGGGCACCGGCCGGACCCGAGGCCCGCCACGCCCATTCGAAGCCCGCCGAAGGCTGCAGCACCCGCGGCCGCTGACTGTTCAGCCCGCTGAACTGCTGTTCAAGAATCGCTGTCAACTGGGCGCCAGTGAGGGTCATCACCATCAGCGAATTGCCGAACGGCTGGGCCGCAAAGGCGTCGGCATAGCTGATCGTGCAGGGCGCGGCGGCGCGCGGACAGGGCAGGTCGGCCCGCATGCCGCCCGGATTGGTCAACGCGATCCGCGCGCCGCCGCGCTCGGGGGCGCGTGTCGCCGCGAGCTGCGCGTCGGCCACGAGCCGCCCGAGCGCCGTGTCCCCGCCGGGGGACGGATCGCGGGTCGCGGCGCCGGCGAGGCGCCCCACCGGTCGCCCGGCCAGCGGCCGCGCCCGCGCCACGTAGTGATCGACCAGCACCTGCACGGCAGCATCGGGGGGCAGCGGCGGATAGGCCGCGTCGGCGGCCCGATCCCCGGCCAGCCCGTTGGCCACCGGCAGATTGCGGGCCGTCGTCAGCTCGCGACGCACGTCGCCGGTCGCCGGGTCCAGCCGCAGGTCCAGCACCGACACGCCGCGCCCGTTGGCGAAGGCCTGCACCACCGGCAGCCGCGGGTTGCCCGGCGCGTCGCGCAGGCAGGCGTAGCCCTGGTGGCTGTGGCCGCTCAGCACGGCATCGACCTCCGGCCTCAGCCGGTCGACGATCCGGAAGATCTCGCCGCGCGCGCCGGTGCACGCCGCATCGTTCCAGTCGCCCGCTGTCGTGCCGCCCTCGTGGATGACCGCGACGAAGGCCTCGATCCCCCGGGTGGCCCTGAGCGCGCCCACCTCCCGGTTGATCGCCTCGGCCTCGTCCTCGAAGCGCAGGCCGGCCACGCCGCTGGGGACCACCACCGACGGCGTCGCGCGCAGCACCGCGCCGACGAAGGCGACCTGCACGCCCCCGACCTCGCGGACCACCGAGGCCGGCAGCACCGCCCGCCCGGACGCGTCACGGACATTGGCCGCGATCATCGGGAAGCGGGCGCCGCGGAATCGCCCGTCCGGGCCGGCGCACGTACCCACCTCGCCCGAACCGCCGGGGTGACAGCCGCCGCCGATCAGCCGGCGCAGCTCGTCGAAGCCGCGGTCGAACTCGTGGTTGCCGACCACCCCCAGGTCGACGCCGATCGCGTTCATCGCCTCGATCGTCGGCTCGTCGCGGAACAGCGCGGAGGCCAGCGGCGAGGCCCCGACGAGATCGCCCGACGAGACGACGACCGTGTGCGCCGAGCCGGCCCGCAGCCGCGCAACCAGCGTCGCGAGCTGGGCGACGCCACCGGCGCCGACCGCCCAGCTGCGCGAGGGATCGGCCGGATCGCGCAGCCGCAGCGTCAGACCGCCGGGCTCGAGCTGGCCGTGGAAGTCGTTGAACGCGACGATGCGCAAGGGCACGTCGGCCCCCGCCGGACGGCTCGCCGCCGCACCCGGGTCCGCCCCCCGGACCGTGCAACCGGCCGCCGCCAGCAGCGCGCCCGTCGAGAGCAGCGCGGCCGCGATCCGCCGTCGCGAGGAGGGGTTCTTGCCTGCAGCGATCATTCGTCAGCCCGTCACGAGACGCCGGCATGCTGACACCGGCCGATGGAACGATGATGAAGATACAGCGACACGACCCGACCGCCTCGAGCCCCTCGATCCCGTCGAGCCCCTCGGGCCGCGACGCCCCGGACGGCCC
>CAIUGQ010000501.1 GCA_903898725.1 uncultured Burkholderiales bacterium
GCGGTACGCGGGCACAGCACGAACTCGATCGAGAACGGTCGCCCGACTTCGATCGGGCCGCCGACCGGACGCCAGGCGATCTCGAGTCCGGGCTGGACGATCCGCCTCGCGGCGGGTTCGGCGGGCGAGGCGATCTCGGGTGCGCAGGCAGGTCCAGTGACCGGTGCCGGGCCCGCGGCGAGCGCCGCCGTCGGCACGACCGCGAGGCCGAGCAGCAGACCGAGCAGCGGACCGAACCGCAGGCCGAACCGCGGACCGAACCGCGGACCGAACCGCGGACCGAACCGCGGACCGAGCAGCGGACCGAACCGCGGACCGAACCGCGGACCGGTCCGCCCGCCCGCGGCGCTCACGGTGCGATCGGCGGCCGGCGGGCGGCGAGCATCGCCTCGGCATTGCGCCACGCGATGCCCTCGGCGACGCCGGTCGGCAGGTCGGCGAGCCAGCGTCGCGCCCAGGACGCATGCTCCGGGACGTACCACCAGCGCTCGGGCGAGAAGGTGTCGGTGCCGAGCATGAAGCGCGCGGGGAACTCGGTGAAGGCATCGCGCCATTCGGCGGCGACGCGGCCGTCGGTGGCCGGGTCGCTGCGGAACGCGAGGTCGGCCCACAGCATCGGATGGCGACGCAGCGTCGCGCGCACGTCGGCGGGGCTCGCGAAGCCGGCATGCGCCCACAGGATGCGGGCACCCGGGTCCTGCCTGAACACGCGCTCGACCGCATCGGCGTCGCCGTGCAGGTGCAGCAGCAGGCCGTCGCGGCGCGCGAGTTCCACGACACGCCGCATCACCGGCAGGTCGGCGTCGGCGCCATAGACGTGGAACTCGCCGATCGCCACGTACCGGTGCTTCGCGAGCCGCGAGTCGAGGTGCGGGATCACCGATTCGTCGCGCACCCAGGTGCCGATCTCGCCGCGCGTGCGATAGGGGCGCAGCGACGGCACGATCAGGTCGGGCGCCTCGGCGAACAGCTTCTGCGTGCCCTCGTCCGAGGAGCTCGACACCATCACGCGCTTCAGGCCCGCCTTTCGCAGCAGCGCGACCGCCTCCTTCGGCGGCAGCGTGGCCCATGCGTCGTGGCTGTAGTGCACATGGGCATCGAAGATCGGCAGATCTGCGGCGACTGCCGGGGCCGCCGTCTGCAGCAGCCCGACGAGCACGGCGGCGAGCGCGGCCAGGCGCATGGCGCCGTGCGCGCCCGCGCTGCGTGGCGCGATCGTGGCGCGGGCCGCGGCCGGCGGCGTGACATCGGCGGGGTGGGGCGATCCTTGCATCGGCGGTCTCCGGAACGGGCGGGTGCCGGACCCGACGCCGCAGGCCGTCGACACGCCGGATCGAGCATACCCGAGCCCTCCCGGGCGACGGACGATGACGGGCCTCGGCGCGGGGCTGCCCCGCCCGCGTTTGCATCCGCTCTGCGGATCGCCTCCAATCGACGTTTCGACCCGACGAGAAATGCGATGACGCCGTGCCCGGCCCGCTGCCCCCACGGCGACCGCCGCCTCCCTGCGCACGCGCTGCGGCGCCTGTCCGCGGCCGTCTCGGCGGTGCTCCTCGCGGTGCTGGCCGGCCTGCTCGCCTCGCCCGCATCGGCCGAGGACCGCCTGCGCATCGGCTCGAAGCGCTTCACCGAGTCCTACGTGCTCGCGGAGGTCCTCGCCCGCGCGGCCGACCCGGCGCGGCCCGCGGAGGTGCTCGCCGGGCTGGGCAACACCGCGATCGTCTACGAGGCCCTGCGCGCGGCGCGCATCGACCTGTACCCCGAGTACCTGGGCACGATCGACCGCGAGATCCTGAAGGGCGAAGGCGGCGCGGACCTCGCGTCGATCCGCGCGCGGCTCGCGCCCCTCGGTCTGGGCGTCGCGGTGCCGCTCGGCTTCAACAACGGCTACGCGCTCGCGATGCGAGAGAGCGAGGCCGAGCGGCTCGGCATCCGACGGCTGAGCGACCTCGCCGCGCATCCGACGCTGCGGGCCGGCCTGTCGAACGAGTTCATCGGCCGTGCCGACGGCTGGCCGGGGCTGGCCGCGCGCTACGGCCTGCCGCAGCGGCCGACCGGACTCGATCACGCCCTCGGGTATGCCGCACTCGCCGAGGGCCGCATCGACCTGATGGACATCTACACGACGGATGCGAAGATCGACGCGCTCAAGCTGCGGGTGCTGCAGGACGACCGCAGCCACTTCCCGCGCTACGACGCGGTCCTGCTGTACCGGCTCGACGTGCCGGCCCGCGCGCCCGCCGCCTGGGCGCGGCTGCAGGCACTCGAAGGCGCGATCGACGAGCGCGCGATGATCGCGATGAACGCCCGGGCCGAGCTCGAGCGCGTCCCCTTCGGGACGATCGCGCGCGACTTCCTGGCGACCCGCGCCAACCCGACCGCGCCCACCGCGCCCACCGCGCGTCGCGGCCTGCTCGAGACGCTGTTCGCCCCCGACCTCGGGCGGCTCGCCGCCCAGCACCTCGGCCTGGTGGCGGCCTCGGTCGGTGCGGCGGTCGCGATCGGCCTGCCGCTCGCGATCGCGGTGGCCGCCCGACCGCGGGCCCGCGCCGCCGTGCTCGCGTCGGTCGGCGTGCTGCAGACCGTGCCCTCGCTCGCGATGCTGGCGCTGCTGATCGCCGTCACCGGCACGATCGGTGTCGTGCCCGCGGTGCTCGCGCTCACGCTCTACGCGCTGCTGCCGATCGTGCACACCGCGGTCGCCGGTCTGGCCGGCGTGCCGCCGGGTCTGCGTGATGCGGCCGATGCGCTCGCGCTCACCCGCGGCCAGCGGCTGCGCCTGGTCGAGCTGCCGGTCGCGATGCCGACGATCGTCGCCGGCCTGCGCACCGCGACCACGATCTGCGTCGGCACGGCGACGATCGCCGCGTTCATCGGCGCGGGCGGCTTCGGCGAGCGCATCGTCACCGGTCTGGCGCTGAACGACGGCCGGCTGCTGCTGGCCGGCGCGCTGCCGTCCGCGGCGCTCGCGATCATGCTCGATGCGTTGCTCGCGCTGCTCGAGCGTCGGCTGCGCGGCGGCGCGCCGCGCCCCTCGGATCAGGCCGCGATGACCTGACCGGGCAGGTGTCGGTACGACGGGCGCTGCAGGTAGCGGACCCACGAGTAGCGGATGTTCTGGTCGCCGAACCCGTGGAAGTTCAGGCCCGCCTGCGTGAACGCCACCGCCGGATCGCGTTCGATCACGTCGGCGATCGCGCGGGTCCACATCCGCGGCCCGGACCAGTCGACCACCGCGGCCTTCACGTCGTCGAACGGACGGCCGCGCACCCGCGGCCAGACCTCGACGATCCGCTCGAGCGCGCGCGCGAGGAACGGATGCCCCGGCTCGAAGGCGAGGCACCAGTTCAGCCGGTTGAACTGCGGATGCTGCAGGCGCGCGCCCGCGCGCGGCGGCAGCGGATCGGTCTGCCACGAGACCGGCTGCAGCAGCGGCGTGTCCTCGGCGGCGATCACCGCGCGGTCGTTCGGCGCGATCAGCTCGTCGAGCGGCACCGTCAGCATCTTGTTCACGTCGCAGTAGACGCCGCCGTGGCGCCACAGCACCGCGTAGCGCCAGATGTCGGTGCGCAGCGGCCCGATCCGCGCGCTGCGATAGACCTCGAGGATCGGCTCGCCCGCGTGGTTCGCCTCCATGTAGGCGTCGCAGCCGGCGTTGTCGGTCAGCTCGAAGCTCCAGCCGGCGTTCATCTCGCGGAACCGGGTGAGGTAGGCCGCGTGGGTGCGTCCGAAGGCGGCCGTGTCCCAGGTCTGGCGCACGACGTTCGGGATGCACCGGTCCCGCGCGGGCACCGCGGTGTACAGGTGCCCCACCGGGCGCAGCGGCAGCTGGCCGAGCAGCAGCGCGCCCGCGCGGTAGGCGAGCTGCTTGCGGCTGCGCACCGGCGCGGCGGGGGCGGGAGCAGGCGTAGGGGGTGGGGCGGATTCGCTCATTCGGGGCACCGGCGCGGCCTTCGAGGCTGCGTAGTCTACGGGGGCCCGACCGGAGTCCGCTTGCGGCCGCGGGGCGTCCGGGCGAGCATCGGGGACTTTCCCGTCCCCGGATCCCCCTTCGACATGCCCGAGTTCGACTACGACCTGTTCACCATCGGCGCCGGTTCCGGCGGCGTGCGCGCCAGCCGCGTCGCCGCCGGCCACGGCGCGCGCGTCGCGATCGCCGAGGACCACCGCGTCGGCGGCACCTGCGTGATCCGCGGCTGCGTGCCGAAGAAGCTGCTCACCTACGCCGCGCATTTTGCGCAGGACTTCGAGGACGCCGCCGGCTACGGCTGGACCGTCGGCCGTCCCGAGTTCTCGTGGCCGGCCCTCAAGGCCGCCAAGGACCGCGAGATCGAGCGCCTCGAGGGCATCTACCGCAAGCTGCTCGCGCAGTCGGGCGTGACCGAGATCGACGGCCGCGCGGTCGTGGTCGACGCCCACACGGTCGAGGTCGCCGGGCGGCGCATCACCGCGCGCCACCTGCTGGTGGCCACCGGCGGCTGGCCGGTGCGGCCGGACTTCCCGGGCGCCGACCTGTGCATCACCTCGAACGAGGCCTTCGAGCTGCCCGAGCTGCCGAAGCGGGTGCTGGTGATCGGCGGCGGCTACATCGCGGTGGAGTTCGCCGGCATCTTCCGCGGCCTGGGCTCGACCGTCACGCTCGCCTATCGCGGCGAGCAGGTGCTGCGCGGCTTCGACGACGACGTGCGCGCGCACCTGTCGATCGAGCTGGTCCGCCACGGCATCGACCTGCGCCTGCACGCGGTGCCGGAGTCGGTCGTGCGCCTGCCGGACGGCTCGCTGCGCGCGATGCTGCGCACCAGCGCCGGCGTCGAGCCGCACGAGGTCGACGCGGTGATGCTCGCGACCGGCCGCGCGCCGGCCACCCGCGGGCTCGGTCTCGAGGCGGCGGGTGTGGTGCTCGATGCCGACGGCGGGGTCGTCGTCGACCCGTTCGGGGCCACCGCGGTGCCGAGCATCCACGCGGTCGGCGACGTCACCAACCGGATCGCGCTCACGCCGGTCGCGATCCGCGAGGGTGCGGCGCTCGCGGCCACGCTGTTCGGCGGGAAGCCCACGCGCGTCGACCATGCCGACGTGGCGCACGCCGTGTTCTCGGACCCGCCGGTGGGCGCGGTCGGCCTGACCGAGGGCGAGGCGCGCGCCGCCTCCGACGCGGTGATCGTGTTCAAGGCGAGCTTCCGGCCGCTGAAGGCCACGCTGTCGGGGCGCGACCAGAAGACGCTGATGAAGCTGGTGGTCGACGCCGACACGCAGCGGGTGCTGGGCGCGCACATGGTCGGACCGGATGCGCCCGAGATCATCCAGGGCATCGCGATCGGCGTGAAGGCCGGGCTGACGAAGGCGCAGTTCGACGAGACGGTGGCGATCCACCCGACCGCGGCCGAGGAGTTCGTCACGATGCGCTGAGCCTGCGGGTGCGGCGTCAGCGCTGCGCCCAGCAGGTCTCCCACCAGCGGCGGGTCGTGGCGAGCACCAGCAGCCCGGCCGCGCACGAGGCCGCGGCCGCCATCGGCGCGCCCATCGCCTCGGCCGCCGCGCCCAGCGCCAGGAACCCGAGCGGCGCGGTGCCGATCGCCATCGTCAGCAGACCCATCGCCTGCGTGCGCCGCTCGGGCGGCGCCGCGCCGAACACCAGCGTCGCCTGCATCACCGCGAACGCCGCCTGTCCGAGGCCGGAGACGAACAGCGCCGCAGCGGCCCAGCGCACGTCGGTGCAGGCGGCGAAGGCCGCCACCATCAGGAAGAACGTGACGATGCCGACCACGTAGGCCCGACCCTGGGGGGGCGGGCGGCGCAGCGTGGCGAGCGCGACCGCCCCGAGCAGCGTGCCCAGGCCATCGGCGCTGGCCAGCAGGCCCACGCCGTCCGGCCCGAGCCCGAGCCGGTCCCGCCCGATCACCGGCACCATGCTGAGCACCGGCCAGCCGAAGAGATTGAACAGGACCGTGACCCAGAGCGCGCCCGCCAGGGCCGGGCGCTCGCGCACCATCGCCAGACCGTCGACGATCGTGGCGAACACGCCGAGCGGCGGGCCGCCCGCAGCGCGCGGCCGAGGCCTGATGCGCAGCACGGCGACGATCGCGACGGCGTACAGCAGCAGCACCGGCCCCAGCACGCCGGCCATGCCCCCGTTCGCGAGCAGCAGCCCGCCCGTCGCGGGCCCCGCGAGCTTGCAGGCGTTGCTCGCGCCGACGTCGAGGGCCATCGCGCGGGCCATCCGCGCGGTGCCGGCGAGCTCGCCGACCATCGCCCGCCGGATCGGGTTGTCGGCCGCCCACACCATGCCGCCCAGCACGCTCGCCACCGCCACGTGCCAGACCTCCAGGCGGTCGGTGAGCGCAGCCGCCAGCAGCGCGAGCGTGGCCAGCGACTGCACGCCGAGCATCCCGAGCACGCCGCTGCGCCCGGGGATCCGCGCGGCGAGCGCACCGAACGCCACCCCGAGCAGCCCCAGCGGCAGCAGCCGCAGCATCAGCATGCCGGCCACTGCGAAGGCCGAGCCGGTGCGCTCGTAGGTGAAGACGCCCACCACCAGCACCTCGAGCCAGCGCACGAGGTACGTGATCAGCCCGACCGCCCACAGCCTGCGGAAGTCGGGGTCGCGTAGCAGCGGCGCGGCGGCGTCGGTCATCGGCGTGCATTGTCCGCCGGCGGGCCGGCGCGCGTGTCCGTTAGACTCGCCGGACATTCCAGTCACGCTCGGGCCTGCACGCCATGACTCATCCCCGTTCCGTTCCCGGCCTCGCCGGCCCGTCGGCCGTGCTGATGGCCGTCCTGTCGCTGGCCGCCGTCCCGGTGTCCGCGGCCGAGCCGCGCAGCGGCGCCGAGGTCTACGAGCTGGTCTGCACGACCTGCCACGAGACCGGCGACAAGGGTTCGCCCAAGCGCGGCGACGTGAAGGCCTGGAAGCCGCTGATCGCCGAAGGGCAGGGCTCGCTGTCGCGCACGGCGATCAAGGGGATCCGGGGCATGCCGGCGAAGGGCGGGCGACCCGACCTCACCGACCTCGAGGTCCGCCGCGCAGTCGCCTACATGGCGAACGCGGCGGGTGCGAAGTGGGCCGAGCCCAAGAAGTAGTGACCTGAGCGGCGAGGCCGCGGGGCGCAGCGCCCCGCCGGCTCACATCACCGCGCCGAGGTACCACGGCACGAACTCCTCCTGGCCGATGCCGAGCGCCTCGCTCTTGCTCGCCTCGCCCGAGGCCACGCGCAGCACCAGCTCGAAGATCTCGCGGCCCTTCTGCTGCAC
>CAIUGQ010000502.1 GCA_903898725.1 uncultured Burkholderiales bacterium
CGGGGTCGCCTCGGCGGCGGTGCGCCAGGCGGTGCGCAGGCCCGCGAGCGCGAGCGGCGCGGCGATGCCGCGGTCGAGCAGCAGCCGCTCGAGCGCGGCCAGCCAGTGCAGGTAGTAGGTGTCGCCGAGGTCGGGGTCGCCGGCGGCCTGCGCGTCGCGGATCGCGCTCGACAGGTACGCCGCCCAGTCGGTCCAGGTGAACGTGCCGCGCTCGTGCAGCGCCAGCGTCAGCGCGAACACCTGCGCCTGCCAGGGCTCGGTGAACACGGGGCCCTGCGCATCGCACGGCAGCCCCTGCAGCGGCGGCACGCTCATCGGCCGGGCTCTGCCGCGATCGGCTCCAGGTAGGGCTCCCACGCATCGACGTGCACGACCGACGCGGTGGTGTCCTCGCCCCACAGCTCGCGCGCCTCGAAGCGCACGGTGTAGAGCCAGCGCGGGCTGGGGTCGCCGGCACGCGTCGCGTGCGTCTCGGGGTAGACATGGGCGCCGTGCACCGCGACCACGGTGCCGACGCGGCCGCGCACGTAGCGCGGCAGCCGCGTGTGCCCGCTCGGATGCATGGTCTTCGCGCGGACCCGGTCGCCGACGGCGAAAGAGGCCTCACTGGCGGCGGGCCGGTCGGTCGGAGTGCCGGTCGCGAGCACGCGCGGCACGGCGTCGACGGTGAGCCGCCGCGGCAGCGGGCGCGCCGGTTCGCGCACGACGCCGTCGGCGAGCTCCTCGCGGGTGACGAGGCCGCGCTCGAGCAGCAGCCGCTCCATGCCTTCGAGCCAGATGCGGTAGTAGGTGCTGGTGAGGTACTGGCCGGGCGGCAGCGACTCGCGCGCATGGCGCGACTGGTCGATGTTCCAGGCGCCGGTCGCGCCCATCGCCAGCGTCAGCGCCAGCACGCGCGGCTCCCAGTCGTCGTGCCAGAGCGGCTCCTGCGGGTCGGGCCGGATCGGGCCGAAGCCCTGCATGCCGCCGAGGTCCTGTCCGCCGTTCATCGCGCGCCCTCCACCGAGGCCGGGTCGAGCGCAAGACCGGTGCCGATCATCGCGTCGCGGGTCACCAGCGTGGCGAGCTGGGCCTCGGTCCAGCCCTCGGTGCCCGCCGGGCGCATCGGGACCACCAGGTAGCGCAGCTCGGCGGTGGAGTCGTAGACACGCACCTCGCAGCCCTCGGGCAGCGTGACGCCGAAGTCGGCGAGCACGCCCTTGGGATCGATCACGGCGCGCGAGCGGTACGGCGCCGACTTGTACCAGCTCGGCGGCAGGCCGAGCACCGGCCACGGATAGCACGAGCACAGCGTGCAGACCACCATGTGGTGGACCCCGGGTGCGTCGAACAGCGCGGTCATGTGCTCGCCCTGCCGGCCGCTGTAGCCGAACTCGCCGATCGCGGCGGTCGCGTCGGCGCGCAGCCGCTCGCGGAACTCGGGGTCGCTCCAGGCGCGCGCCACGACGCGCGCGCCGTTGTGCGGGCCGATCCGATGCTCGTAGGTGTCGATCAGCGCATCGAGCGCGGCGGGATCGACGTAGCCCTTGTCGACCAGCAGGGTCTCGAGGGCGCGCACGCGCAGGTCCGTCTCGGACAGGGCGCTGCCATGGGGGTGGTTGCCGGACACGGGTGGAATCCTCCTGCGGCGATCTTCGCACATAGAATCCGGCGATGACCGAGATCGTGCTCGCGACGCTGAACGCCCGCTGGACCCATGCGTCGCTGGGGCTGCGCTTCCTCCATGCCAACCTCGGTGCGCTGCGCGAGCGGGCGCGGATCGAGGAGGCGACGGTCGCCGCGCCCCTCGACGAGGTGATCGCCCGCCTGCTGCGCGGCGCACCGCGCGTGCTCGGGCTCGGCGTCTACATCTGGAACGTCGAGCGCACCACCGAGCTGGTGCGACGGCTGCGCCGCGAGGCACCGGCGCTGAAGATCGTGCTCGGGGGCCCGGAGGTCAGCCACGAACTCGATGCGCAGGAGATCGTCCGGCTGGCCGACCATGTCGTCACCGGGCCGGGCGAACACGCCTTCGCGACCCTGGCGCGGCAGCTGCTCGACGGGCCGCGCCCGCTGCAGAAGGTGGTGCACGGCGGCGAGCCGGAACCCGCCACGCTGACGCTGCCGTACGA
>CAIUGQ010000503.1 GCA_903898725.1 uncultured Burkholderiales bacterium
CGCATCCGAAGGGCGGCCACTCCATTCCATGAGCGCGCTCCTGCCGACCTCCCACGCCACCGAGCCGCCGCCGGACCTGACCGGACCCCGGGCGTCCGCTGGCACGACGCCGGCATCGGCGCCCCCGACTGACGTCCGCGCTCCGTCAGCGCAGTCTTCGCCGCCGGCGCCGGCGCCGTCGACGCCCTCCGCGCCCTCCGCCGCGGTCACGCCTGCAGTCCCGGCCACCGCCCCGTCCGCCGCATCGGCGACCCCGCGGCCCGCGACCCGCCCCGCCCCGCTCGCCTCGGCGCTCGATGCGCTCGGCGTGATGCTGCTGCATGTGTCGCTCGACGGCCGCGTGCTCGCCTGGAGCCGTGCGGCCCGCGAGCGCCTGGGCTGGGACGGCGGCGTGCGTGGCGAGCGGCTCGATCAGGCGCTGTCCGCCGCGAGCGCGGGCGTGCTGGCCCGGCGCGTCGCCGCGGAAGGCCCCGTCTCGTGGGAGGCGGCCTGGGGCTGCGCCGACGGCTCGCGGGTCCGGGTGCGGGTCGCGGTCGAGCTCGAGTCGCAGGGCGGTGGCCAGCGCCTGCTGTGCGTCGCGACGCCGCTGCCCGATGCGATGCCGGCGCGCGCCGAGGTCGACCTGCTGCGCCGCTGGCACGACGCCTTCTTCACCCGCTCGCCGCTGGCGTCGTGCGTGCAGGGCGCGGACCTGCGCATCATCGCGGTCAATCCAGCCTATTGCACGATGATGGGCTACGAGCCCTCCGAGCTGATCGGCCGCGACCCGGTGTTCATGGTCGCCCCCGAGCACCTCGAGGACGCGCTGCGGATGCGCGCGGACACGGGCCAGTGGGCCCGGCTCGCCGCCGACGGCAGCGCCCGCACGGTCGAGCGCCGCTACGTGCGGCGCGACGGTGCCACGCTGCTGCTGCGCGTGCGCACGCGGGTCACCGCCGACCCGCGCGGCGGCTTCTGGATCTGCTCGCTGACCGAGGACCTCACCGCCGACCGGCGCCGGGTCGACGAGGTCATCCGCGACAACGAGATGTTCCGGCTGCTGTTCGAGGAGTCGCCGTCGCCGAAGTCGATCCAGGATGCGAACTTCCGCATGCTCAAGGTCAACCGGTCGTACTGCGAGATGTTCGGCTACCGGCCCGAGGACCTGATCGGACGAGACCCGATCGAATGGATGGCGCCCGAGGACCGCGAGATGATCGTCGAGCAGCGCCAGCGGGCGCTGCGGGGCGAGCATCTGCCGCTCACGCTCACGCGGCGCATCCTGCAGCGCGACGGCACGGTGCGCATCTGCCGGCTGATGCGGCACACCACGCATGCCTCCGACGGCTCGCGCATCGAGCTGATCACGCTGCACGACGAGACCGAGGAGATCCGCATGCAGCAGCGGCTCCGCGCCTACTGGCAGCGCTTCGAGCGGTTCTTCGAGCAGGCGCCGGTGGGCCTGATGATCTCGGATGCCGGCGGTCGCGTGGCCCTCGTCAACCGCATGCTCGAGGACATCGTCGGACGCTCGCGCGACCGGCTGATCGGCCTGCCCGACGCCCTCGGCGAGGCCCGCTTCGAGGCCGGCGGACGGGGGGCCCGCCAGAGGACCATCTGGTCGCGCGATGACGGGTCGACCCGCTGGATCGACCGCATCGACCGGGAGCTCGAGGACCTCGACGGACGGCCGATGCGGCTCACGGTCGTGCACGACGTCACCCGCGAGCGCACGCTGCGCGACGAGCTGATCGAGACCGAGGAGCGCTTCCGCCAGTTCGCCGAGCTGGTCGACGACGCGATCTTCGTCGCGCAGCCGGGCCTGGCGACGGTCCACTACGTGAACGGGCGCTTCGAGGCGGTCTGGGGCACGCCGATGGCCGATCTGGTCGCGCGCCCGCTGGCGCTCTTCGATCACGTGCTCCCCGAGCACCGCGGCGAGCTGGCCGCGATGTTCGATGCCCAGGCGCCCGGTCACGCCAACGAGGCCGTGATCCGGCTGCAGCCGCCGGGGCAGGGCGTGCGTGCGATCCGGCTGCGCGTCTTCGGTCGCGTGGCCGCGCCGCTCGGTCCGCATGCCGGCGATCCGGCCGGTGCCGACGAAGGCTCTCGGTCCACCGATCCGACCGGTGCCCCTGGCGCCGATCGGCTGTTCGCGGTGGCCGAGGACATCACCGAGACGCTGCGCCTCGAGCAGGCCCGGCTCGAGGACGCGATCAAGCAGCGCGACATGCTCGTGCGCGAGGTCCACCACCGCATCAAGAACAACCTGCAGGGCGTGGCCGGGCTGCTTCAGCAGAGCGCCTCGAGCCGCCCCGAGCTCGCCGAGTCGCTGGTCGAGGTGGTCGGCCGCATTCAGGCGATCGCGCAGGTGCACGGGCTGCAGGTCAGCGACGGCGAGGCGCTCGTCGCCAGCCGCGTCATCGCTGCGGTCTTCGAGAACCTCGGTCGGACCTTCGGCATCGCCATGGCGCTCACCGTCGACGACGAGGCCATCGACCGCTGGCTGCTCCCCGAGCAGGAGGCGGTGCCGCTCGCGCTCGTCGTCAACGAGCTCGGCACCAACGCCATCAAGCATCGCAGCGCCGGCGCACCGGTGACGGTTCGGCTCGGTGCCGTCGAGGGCGGCATCGCCCTCGAGATCAGCAGCACCGGCCGCCTGCCCGAGGGGTTCGACTTCGCGCGCCTCGGACCGTCGCCCTCGGGTCTCGGGCTGGTCAAGGCGCTGCTGCCCCGGCGCGGCGCCCGGCTCGAACTGCTCCAGCAGGGCGACCAGGTCACCGCGCGTGCCGAACTCACCCGTCCGTCCCTGCGCGAGCGCGGCCAGGACACCGCCGAACCGATCTCCCCGAGGCCCCGATGAGCGACGTCCGCGCGACGATCCTGGTGTGCGACGACGACCGTCTGGTGCTGGCCACGCTGGTGCATGGCCTGAAGTCGGCCGGCTACGACGTCGTCGAGGCCGACAACGGTGACGATGCGATCCTGCTGGCGCGCGAGCGGCGCCCCGACCTGGCGCTGCTCGACATGCGCATGAACGGCAAGACCGGGCTCGACGTCGCCGCCTACCTGCGCGATCACGTCGGCACCCCGTTCATGTTCCTCTCGGCCTTCAACGACGAACGGATCGTCAGGCAGGCGGTCGAGTTCGGCGCGCTCGCCTACCTGGTCAAGCCGCTCGACGTGCGCCAGATCGTGCCGGCGGTCGAATCGGCGCTGGCGCGCTCGGGCCTGCGGACGGCTCCCGTCGATCCGACCGATGCGCCGCTGCCCGAGGCCGCCGCCGCGCTGCCCGCGCCCCCGGTCTCCGATGCCTTCGGTGCCGCGGTCGACCTGATCGAGCGCGCCCGCAGCATCAACGGCGAACACCAGCCGGAGGCGGTCGCCATCGGCATCCTCATGGAGCGCCATCGCCTGTCGCCCGTCGGAGCCCGCCGGATGCTCGCCTCGATGGCGGCCGGCCGGGGCCGCAGCGAGGGCGCGATCGGGGCGGAGATCGTCGCCGCGGCCACGCTGCTCAGCGGGCCGCCTTCTCCCACAGCGTGAAGTAGAAGCGGCTGCCGCGGCCGGGTTCCGACTCGGCCCAGACGCGGCCGCCGTGACGGCGCACGATGCGCTGCACGGTTGCCAGGCCGACGCCCGTGCCGGGAAACTCGCTCGAGCTGTGCAGGCGCTGGAAGACGCCGAACAGCCGGTCGGCGAAGCGCATGTCGAAGCCCTCGCCGTTGTCGGCCACGCAGTAGACCGCGTCGGGGCCGATGCCGCTGCAGCCGAACTCGATCTGCGCGTCCGGCCGCTTCGAGGTGTACTTCCAGGCGTTGCCGATCAGGTTCTCGAGCATCACGCGCAGCAGGGTGCGGTCGCCCTCGACCAGCAGGCCGGGCTGCACCCGCACGGTCGCGCGGCGCAGCGGTTCGGCACCGCGCAGTTCCTCGGCGATGGTGTCGGCGAGCCGCGAGAGGTCGACCTGCTCGGGGACGATCGGCTGGCCCGAGAGCCTCGACAGCCCGAGCAGCGCATCGATCATCTGCGTCATCCGCGACGCGGCGCTCAGGATGCGCTGGAGATGGTCGTGCCCGATGCGGTCGAGCCGGTCGTCGTAGTCTTCCTGCAGGATCCGCGCGAACCCCTCGACCACCCGGATGGGTGCCCGCAGGTCGTGCGAGACCGTGTACGTGAACGACTCGAGCTCCTTGGCGGTCACCTCGAGCTCGAGCGAGCGCTCCCGCATCTTGCTGCGCAGCCGCTCGATCGCGCGGCCGTCCTGCTGCAGCCGTTCCTGGTCGGCCGATCGGTCGTGCATCAGCAGGGCCGCGCAGGGGCGCAGCGCGTTCTCGCCGGGCAGGGGCTCGAGGCGGATCTCGACCGAGCGGGTCTCGCCGTACTTGCGGGCGATGTCGACATGCATCCGGGCGTCGCGACGCGAGCGCAGCGACTGCTCGAGGCCCGCGGCAGCCGCCTGCGAGTCGGGTCCGAACAGCGCGCGGCACGGCACCTGCCGGAGTTCGCGCTCGGTGCGGTCGAAGAGCCGGCAGGCGGCGGCGTTCGCCCAGATGACATGCCAGTCCGCAGGCGTGCCGGTGCCCGCCTCGATCCACACGACGGGCTCGGCGGCGGACAGCAGTGCGGCGACCGCGAGCCGACGGGCGCGGTCGGCGACCGTCTCGGCGCCCGCGTCGCGGGACAGCCCGGCGTAGCCGACGAAGCGGCCGGTCGCATCGAAGCGCGGCATGCCGCTGTCGATCGCCACGCGCACGCGGCCCGCCGGGTCGACCCAGACCCAGGCCAGTTCGGCGAACGGCTCGCGCTGCGCGATCGTGCGCCGGTGGCCGTCCCAGTCGGGCGCCTCGAGCGGCATCGCACCGCCGTCCCAGCGCCGCTCGCCGAGGCGCAGCCGAAGCGGCGAGCCGGCGCTGCCCTCGTCGACCCGGGTCAGGATCCCGTGCTCGTCCTGCTCCCAGTACACGTCGCGGGTCAGGCGGCGGAAGACGTCGAGCTCGGTGGTCGGCCGCATCGCGCCGGGGGCGGTGGCCAGCGCAGGGGGGCGGTGCGTCGCCGCGGCACCGGGCAGGCCGGTGCCGGGTGCGCCCGGTGAGGACGGGGCCTGAGTGGCTTCCGGGGCGGCCTGTGGGGCGGCCATGCGGCGTCCGGAGGCGAGCAGCCGGCGGGCCGCGACCAGTCCGAGCCCGCCGAGCGCGGCGAGCGTGACGGCGATCAGAGCCATCGGCATGCCCGCCTCGCCACCGGCGGGCTGCGCGGCCCAGGCACCGATCGAGGGCGCGAGACACGCCGCCGCCACCACGCCGCTCGCGGTCGTGCGGCGCCGGCGACGTCCGCGGTCGGACTCGAAGCGGTGGGAGGGCTGGGTCATGCGGCTCGGGATGGGCCCAACCTTAACCCAAAAACGCTGCTCCCACCCCTTCGGCACCCGGTGTGCACCCCTTCGGGCGCCACCTGCCGTCCGTCGGCCGCAGGCGTCCGCAGGCATCGAGATCGCCCGCGGGCTGCCGACAACCTGCTGGTCGACCTCCGTCCGCAGAAGACGTCCCACGCATGCCCGCTGCAGCCGCCACGTATCTGACCGATGCCGAACCCGCCCCCAGGGTGATCCTCGTCGACGACGACCCGATGGGTCTGCTGCTCACCGCCCGCGCGCTGCGCGAGCGCGGCTTCGAGGTGCGCGACTTCGACCGCGCGGGCGAGGCGCTCGCCGCCGTCGCGGCCGGCGGGGTCGACTGCGTGATCGCGGACGTGCTGATGCCGGGCATGGACGGCTTCGAGTTCTGCCGTCGGGTCCGGTCGACCCGCAACGGCGAGCACCTGCCGCTGCTGATGCTGACCTCGCTCGACGAGGACGAGGCGACGCGCCGTGCCTACGAAGCCGGCGCGTCCGACTACTGCATCAAGTCCGTCAACTGGACCCTGCTGGTGCACCGCATCCGACAGCTGATGCACCTCGGGCGGCTCGAGCGCGACGCCGGCCGCGGGCGCACCGTGGCGGGCGCGGGCGCGGCGACCCCGCAGGTCGGTGCCTTCGACTGGCAACCGGCCGCGCGTCGGCTGCGCGGCAGCACCGACCTCTTCCGACTGCTCGACTGGCGCGATCCGCCGGCCTCCCTGCACGACCGGCACCTGCTGGCACTCGCCTCGCCGTCCGATCGCCGGGGGCTGCGCCGGGCGATGGCGCGCATGCTCGACGGCGGCCCGGCCGTCCGACGCGAGATCGAGGTCAGGACGCGGGGCGGGCGGGTGCGCCGGCTGCGCATCGACGTCCACCAGGTGGTGAGCACGGTCGGCGGCGCGCTCGAGGTCAGCGGTGCAGTGCACGACGTGACCCCGGCCGAGGTCGCCGACGGGACCGTCTACCGGCTCACCCACTACGACGGCCTGACGGGGCTGCCGAACCGCACCTGGCTGCTAGAGCGGCTGCAGCGCCCGCGTGGCGGCTCGGCGGTCGGCCGCCTGGGCCTGGCGGTGCTCGACATCGACCGGTTCCGCCAGGTCGGCGAGGCGCTCGGTCAGGAGGCGACCGATCGGCTGCTGACCGAGCTCGCGCAGCGCCTGCGGCGACTGTCCGCCTCGAGCACGGCGGCCCGCGGCCGCGACGGCTGGGTCGAGGCGGTGGTGAACCTGCGCGGCGACGCGTTCGCGCTGCTGCTCGACGGACTCGCCGACGCCGATGCCGGGCTGGCGATCGGTCGGCGCGCGGTCGAGGCCCTGCACGAGCCGTTCCGCATCGCGGGTCGCGAGCTCTTCCTGCGTGCCTCCGTCGGGGTCCATGTGGGCGACGGCGACGAAGCCGCTGCCCAGCGGATCGGGCGGGCGGAGCTCGCGCGCCGGGCCGCCTCGGCCGCCGGGGGCAACGCCGCCGTGGCCTTCCATCCCTCCATGCAGGCGCCCGGGTTCGATCGCCTCGAGATGGAGCGCGACCTGCACTACGCGCTCGCCCGCAGGGAGATGTCGATGCACTTCCAGCCGCAGGTCGATGCGACCGATGGCCGGGTGATCGGCTTCGAGGCGCTGATGCGCTGGGTGCGCGGCGGCACGACCCAGCCGGCGGGGACCTTCATTCCGCTGGCCGAGGAGACGGGGCTGATCGTGCCGCTAGGCGAGTGGGCGATCGTCGAGTCGTGCGAGGCGCTCGCGGCGCTGCGGCGCCGCGGACACCTGGTGTGCACGATGTCGGTGAACCTGTCGGCGCAGCAGCTGCGCACCGGTCGCCTGCCCGGCGTCCTGAGCGAGGCGCTGCGGGCGAGCGGCGTGCCCGCCGAGCAGTTCGAGGTGGAGCTCACCGAGTCGGGGATGATGCGCGACGCCGAGGTGGCGGTCGCCGAGCTGACCGAGCTGCGCGCCCTCGGCGCCGGGCTGGCGGTCGACGACTTCGGGACCGGCTACTCCTCGCTCGCCTACCTGACTCGGCTGCCGCTCACGACCCTGAAGATCGACCGGTCGTTCGTGCAGGACGTCGACACCTCCGACCGCAGCCGCGCCGTGGCGCTGGCGATCGTCGCGCTGGGCGCGAATCTGCAGCTGCGGGTCGTGGCCGAGGGCGTCGAGACCGACGCCCAGCGGCGCACGCTGATCGAGCTCGGCTGCACCCTCCAGCAGGGCTGGCTGTACGGCCGCGCGGCGCCCCTCGACGAGGCGCTCGCGTTCGCCGACGCGCACCGTGATCCGCATCGCCCCGTTGCACTGGAAGGCGCAGCATGAAGCTCTCTCCCGCGTCCTCCGCGCCCGTGCGCTCCGACAACCTCGCGCTGTCGGCCACCGACGCCGCCCGCGCCGCGATCCGCCATCTCGCCGAACGCAAGCTCGTGCCGACGCCGGGCAACTACCGCAAGGCGTGGAACGAGATCGGCGGGCCGTCGAGCGGTGCCGACGCGGAGCAGGTCGCCCAGGCCGCCGTGAGGCTGCTGATGCAGCGGGCCGAACCGGGCGAGGGCACCTATGCCGGCCTGTCGGCCTCGGTGCGCGAGCAGCGCTGGACGGAGGCCCTGTCGGCCCTGCTGCAGATCGGCAAGCAGGCGCCGCGCGGTCGCTGGGGGGCGCTGCTGGCGACCGTCGTCGAGGCGTCCGGCCGCTCGGGCCGCGAATGGCCGATGGCCCGCCGGCGCGACGCGATGGTCGCCGCCGCGCACGAGAACGAGGCCAACGACGCGGCCCTGCGCGCCCAGCTCGAGCTGCTGCTGGTCCAGTGGCGCATGGATCCGCCGGTGGCGGACGTCGCCGCGGCGGCACAGCCCGCGCCGAGCGTCGCAGTCGCGGCTGTGGCCGAGGCGCCCGCGCCGGTCGACCTGCAGGCCCAGGCAGACGCCGAGCGCGCCACGCTGATCCTGCAGCGCGACCTCGCGAAGACCCGCAAGGTCAATGCCGAGCTCGTCGAGATCGTGATGTCGCTGTGCGGCAGCTTCGAGGCCGTCGCCGAGGAGGGCAGCTGGATCCAGTCGCAGGTGCAGACCGTGCGCGACTCGGTCCGCGACGGCGCGGACCGGCGCACGCTGGCCGCCGCGCGCTCGCTGCTGCAGCAGGCGCTCGTCACCCAGCAGTCGATCTCGCGCAGCCGTCGCGACGCGGTCTCGGCGCTGCGAGACCTGCTGCCGCACCTCGTTCAGCAGATGACGCACCTCGGCACGCACACCGCCGGGTTCAACGAGACGCTCAGCGGGCATCTCGAGGCGATCTCGAGTGCCGATTCGCTCGAGGGCATCGCCGAGCGGGTCCGTGGACTGCTCGCCGACGCGAACGAGGTGCAGCAGACCTTCGACGAGGCGCGTCGCGATCTCGACGAGCGCTCCGAGCGTGCGCAGGCGCTCGAGAGCGAGGTCGAGCGGCTCGAGCGCGAGCTCGCGCAGGCCAGCGAGCGGCTGCTCACCGACCACCTGACCCGGACCGCGAACCGGGCCGGTCTCGAGCGCGCCTACGACCGCGCGCTGCTCGCGCTGCGGGCCACCGGTGACCCGCTCGCGATCGCGCTCCTCGACATCGACGACTTCAAGAAGGTCAACGATGCGCTCGGCCACCAGGCCGGCGACGGCGCCCTGCGCCATCTGGCCGGTCTGCTGCAGGGCAAGGTGCGCCCGGGCGACACCGTGGCGCGCTACGGCGGCGAGGAGTTCGTGATCCTGCTGCCCGGCATGACCGACGTGCAGGCGCGCGAGCTGCTGGTGCGCGTGCAGCGCGAGCTGACCCGCGAGGTCTACATGTTCGACGCCAAGCAGATCTTCATCACGTTCTCGGCCGGCACCACCCGGGTCGATCCGCAGGATTCGCTGGAATCGGCGATCGGGCGGGCCGACGACGGGATGTACCAGGCGAAGAACGCCGGGAAGAACTGTGTCGCGATTGCTTGACCAGGGGTTTCGAGCCGCACCGCGGCGAGCCTGGTCAAGGGGCGCCGCATACTTGCGGCGCACTGCTGGATGGAGAACGGGAACCCGCCGAGAGGCGGCTGATCAAGACTCAATCGATCAGCCCATTCCTCAAACAATAAGCCGTCAGATCCGCATTCGACTGCATCGAGAGCTTCTCGAGCACGCGCGCCCGGTAGACCGACACGGTCTTGGGCGACAGGCTGAGCTCGGCAGCGATGTCGGACAGGCGCTGGCCGGCGGACAGGCGGATCAGCGTCTGGAACTCGCGGTCGGACAGCCGTTCGTGGGGCTTCTCCGAGTCGTCGACCGAGAGCCGCGCGGCCAGCGCCTCGGCGATCGCCGGGGTGATGTACTTGCGGCCCGCGTGCAGCGTGCGGATGGCCGCGATGATCTGGGTCGGGTCGGCCGACTTGTTCAGGTAGCCCATCGCCCCGGCCTTGAGCGCGCGGATCGCGTACTGGTCTTCGGGGTACATCGTGAGCACCAGCACCCGGATGCGGGTGGTCTCCTCGGCCAGCGAGTGCAGCACGTCCAGGCCGCTGCGACCCGGCAGGTTGATGTCGAGCAGCAGCACGTCGAAGGGCGTCTCGCGCAGCAGCTGCCGCAGCTCGCCGTAGTCGCCGGCCTCGCCGACGACGCGGATGTCGCCGGCCTCGGTCAGCGAGTCGCGCAGGCCGCGCCGGATCAGCGCGTGGTCGTCGACGATCACCACGTTGATCATGCGTCGGTCTCGTCCATCAGTCGCGACGCAGCCTGCTGCGTCAGCGGAATCGTCAGCATCACTGCGCCCCGGCGCTCGCCGACGGCCACGTCGATCCAGCCATGCACCTGACGCACCCGCTCGGTGAGGCCCCGCAGGCCGAAGGAGCCCGGCTTGTCGATGTCGGCCGCGCGGATGCCGATGCCGTCGTCGCTGATCTCGAGGGACAGGGTGTCGTCCTGCACGACCAGGTCGAGCCGCGCCCGGCGCGCCTGCGCGTGCTTGCCGACATTCGTCAGCGACTCCTGGGCGACGCGGTAGACGGTGATCGCGACCTGCTCGCTCACCTCGATGCGCTCGCGGTTGGACGTGAGCTGGGTGTCGATGCCGGTGCGGCTGGAGAACTGCTGCACCAGGAAGTCGAGCGCGGCGACGATGCCCGCGTCGAGGGCAGGCGGCCGCAGGTTGCGCATGATCCGCTGCACCGCGAGCACCGCCTGGTTGAGGGTGTCGAGGCCCTGGCGCGCCCGCGTGCGCACAGCCTCCTCGCCGTGACGCTCGATCCAGGACAGGTCGAAGCGCAGGGCGGTGAGCATGCCGCCGACGTCGTCGTGGACCTCGCGGGCGATCGCGGCGCGTTCGTCCTCGACCGCCTGCTGCAGGTGGTCGGTCAGCGCGCGCAGCCGCCGCTCGGATTCGGCCAGGGCCTGCTGCGCGGCGCCGCGCTCGCGGCGCGCCGAGGCCGCCGACAGCGCATTGCGCAGCGCCGGCCCGAGCCGCGCGAGCCGTCCCTTGATCAGGTAGTCGTCGGCGCCGGCCTGCATGGCCGCCACGGCGGCTTCCTCGCCGATCGTGCCCGAGACGATGATGAACGGCAGGTCGAAGCCGGAGGCACGGACGATGCGCAGCGCCTCGCCGCTGGAGAACCGCGGCAGGTGGTGGTCGGAGATGACCGCATCCCAGGCGTGGGAGGCGAGCGCGGCGCGCAGCCCGTCCTCGTCTTCGACGCGAATGGAGTCGGGGGCCAGGTGCTGGCGGCGCAGCGAGCGCAACAGCAGCTCGTAATCGAGCTCCGAATCCTCGACGACGAGCAGCCTGATGGGCTCGTCGGCGGCATCCGGACCGTCGGTCGGTTCGAGGGAAATGGTCGGATGCACCCGGTCTTATCCGCAGTTGGGGCGGCGGCATGACCGCCGAGAATCAAGTCCTGTGTGCGGGCCCGCTCGCATCGATGTTAGCACGCGAAGAATCATCAGATTCCTACGGCGATCAAGCGCGATGAGCGATCAAGAACCAGACGAAGTCAACGGCGCGGTCACCGCGAGGCTGGCGGCCGACATGCAGGACGAGCTGCTGGCCGCGGGTACCGAGCTCGAACGGCTCGAACGGCTGCTGTCCGATGCGGTGGACCAGCTGCTCGACCGTTTCGGGCGGGCGCACGCGATCAGTGCCGACATCTCCGACCCGCGCCAGCCGGCGCTGGCCGGCGAGCTGCGGGCGGCGATGACCGCGCTGCAGTTCCAGGACATGGCCTCGCAGCTGATCGCGCACTCGCGGCGACGGCTCGTGTCGGTGGCGGACTGCCTCGGCAACGCGGCGGTCGGCGGCGAGGAAGAGGGCTGCGAGGTCCAGTGGGTGAACCGGGCGTGCCCGGTCGCACAACGTGCTGTGGATGCGGGCTCGGTCGAGCTCTTCTGAGGATCCGAAAAATGGGTATGCGCTCGATTCTTGCGGTGGACGATTCGGCGTCGATGCGCCAGATGGTCTCGTTCACCCTTCGCAGTTCCGGGTACGAGGTCATCGAGGCGGTCGACGGGCAGGATGCGCTCGACAAGCTCGGAGACAAGCAGATCGACCTGGTCCTCACCGACCAGAA
This sequence comes from uncultured Burkholderiales bacterium, assembly GCA_903898725.1. GTDB lineage: Bacteria > Pseudomonadota > Gammaproteobacteria > Burkholderiales > Burkholderiaceae_E > UBA4615. The sequence goes on from CAIUGQ010000503.1 coordinate 11,927, forward strand.
CATGCCGCGCATGGATGGCCTGACGCTGATCAAGCAGCTGCGCGTGCAGGACCGCTTCAAGCGGACGCCGATCCTGGTGCTGACCACCGAGTCGAGCGACGAGATGAAGCAGGCCGGTCGTGCCGCGGGTGCGACCGGATGGATGGTCAAGCCCTTCGACCCGGCGCGCCTGCTCGAGGTCATCGGCAAAGTCCTGCCCCAGTGAGCCCGACGAGGTCGCGATGAGCGAAACACAGTCTCAAGACAACGGCGGCGCGTTCGACCTGTCGCAGTTCCACGGCGTCTTCTTCGAGGAGGCGGGCGAGAACCTCGCCAACATGGAGACACTGCTGCTGGAACTCGACGTCGACAGCGCCGACGACGAGGCGCTGAACGCGATCTTCCGCTGCGCGCACTCCATCAAGGGTGGGGCGGCGACCTTCGGCTTCCAGGATGTCGCGGACCTCACGCACGTGATGGAGACGCTGCTCGACAAGCTGCGTCGCCACGAGCTGACCGCGACGATCGGCATGGTCGACACCCTGCTCGAATCGGGCGACGTGCTGCGGCACCTGCTGTCGCGCCATCAGGCCGGCGCGGCCGAGCACGAGGCGCTCGACTGCTCCGAGCTGGTGGCCCGGATCGGCGCGCTCGCCCACGGCAGCGCCGCCGCCGCG
>CAIUGQ010000504.1 GCA_903898725.1 uncultured Burkholderiales bacterium
CGACGCTGGCCAGCGGCCGGATGCAGGCGTTGCACGGCTCGGTGCGCAGGCCACCCTCGCCGTCGCGCCGCACCAGCACCACCGTGCAGGCGCCGCAGTCGCCCTCGGCGCAGCCCTCCTTGGTGCCCGTCGCCCGCGCCTTCGTGCGCAGCCAGTCGAGCAGCATCGTCGAGGGCGGCGCGTCGTCGACGGCGACGCTTCGGCCGTCGAGGACGAATCGGATCGGGCGCTCGGAGGGGGTCATCGGACGGTGCGGCTCGGGTGGTTCGGCAAACGAGGGGTCGGATACGGCGTCGGGATCGGCGACTCCGGGTCGCGTCGTCTCACTCTAGCAAGGCCCGTACCGGACGGCCACGACGCCCCTCGGCGGGGCACGTCGGCCGCATGCGCCAACTGTCGGGAAAGCCGCCGCTTCTCCGTGCACCGACGGGCGGCAGCCGCGCCTATGCTCGGTGCAACCCGTTCAGACCCGGTCGCGCATCGCGCCCCGGGCCGCCCGATGCCCCGCCGATCCGAGCCTGTCGCCCCCGCCGAGATCACGCCGCCCCGCCCGCCGGGGTCGGACGCCGGGCTGCGCGACATCGCGCGCGAGGTGCCGGCCTTCCTGATCGAGCTGCAGCACGGTGCCGACGGCGCCGCGCGACTGGGCTACGTGGGGGAAGGCATCCGCGCGGTGCTGCCGATCGAGGCCGACGAGGCGATGGCCGATCCGGCCCGCCTGTTCGCGATGATCCACCCCGAGGACGTGGACCGGCTGCATGCGACGATGGCGCGTGCCGCCCGCGAGCAGGCACCCTGGCACGACGAGTTCCGGGTGTGCCCGGCACCGGGACAGGTCGTCTGGCTGTCGATCCACGCCCGCTGCACGCCCGGCACCGACGGCTCGCGGCTGTGGCAGGGCTGGCTCGCCGACGTCACCGAGCGGCGGCTCGCCCAGGCCGCGCTCGCCGACGGCGAGCTGCGCCACCGCAAGCTGTTCGATGCGAACCCGATCCCGATGTGGGTGCACGACCGGCTGACGCTGCGCTTCCTGACCGTCAACGACGCGGCGATCGCCCGCTACGGCTGGTCGCGCGAGGAATTCCTGTCGATGACGCTCGTCGACCTGCGTCACCCCGGACCGGACGGTGCCGATGCGGGCGACCCGCAGTCCCACGATGGCGGCACGAGGCCCGCGACCGCGCACCACCGGCTGCGCGACGGCAGCCTGATCGAGGTCGAGCTGAGCTCGCAGCCGCTCACCTGGGGCGGACGGCCGGCGCGGATGGTGATGGCGCTCGACGTGACCGCGCGGCGACGTGCGGAAGCCGAGATCCAGCGGCTCGCGTACTACGACCCGCTCACCAACCTGCCGAACCGGCGGCTGCTGACGGACCGCCTGCGGCAGTCCGTCGCCGCGGTGATCCGCGGCGGGCGGCACGGCGCGGTGCTGTGCGTCGACCTCGACGACTTCAAGCGCGTCAACGACACCCGCGGGCATCCGGCGGGCGACGAGGTGCTGCTGCAGACGGCGGCCCGGATCCGCGACAGCCTGCGCACCGAGGACACGGTCGCGCGGCTGGGCGGCGACGAGTTCGTCGTCGTGCTCGAGCGGCTCGACAGCGACGCGCGGCAGGCAGCGGCGCAGGCCGACGAGGCCGCGCAGCGTCTGATGACCGTGCTCGGCCGGCCGTTCGACATCACCGACATGCGCTTCCACAGCTCGGCCTCGATCGGGGTGGCGATGTTCGGCGCCCGGGAGGTCCCGGCCGAGGAGGTGCTCATGCACGCCGATTCGGCGATGTACCGCGCCAAGGCGGCCGGGCGCGGCACGATCCGCTTCTACGACCCGGCCATGCAGGTCGCGCTGCAGACCCGCGCCGCGCTCGAGACCGACCTGCGGCGCGCGCTGTCCGAAGGGCAGCTGCGCCTGGCCTACCAGGCCCAGGTCGAGGGCAGCGGTCGCACGGTCGGCGCCGAGGTGCTGCTGCGCTGGCAGCACCCGGTCCGAGGCGCGATCCCGCCGATGGACTTCATCCCGCTGGCCGAGGAGACGGGCCTGATCGTGCCGATCGGCCAGTGGGTGCTCGAGACAGCCTGCATGCAGCTCGCGGGCTGGGCCCGCCGGCCGGAGACCCGCGCGCTCAGGCTGTCGGTGAACGTCAGCGCCCGCCAGTTCCGCCAGCCCGACTTCGTGCAGCGCGTCGAGCGCGCGCTGTCGGACTCGGGCGCCGATCCGGCGCGGCTGCGGCTCGAGCTGACCGAGAGCCTGCTGCTCGACAACATCAATGACTGCATCGCCAAGATGCAGTCCCTGCAGTCGATCGGCGTGGGCTTCTCGCTCGACGACTTCGGCACCGGCTATTCATCGCTGTCGTACCTCAAGCGGCTCCCGCTCGAGGAACTCAAGATCGATCGATCGTTCATCCGCGACATCGCGACCGACCCGAGCGATGCGGTGATCGTGCAGACCATCATCGGCATGGCGCGCAACCTCGGCCTCACCGTGATCGCCGAGGGCGTCGAGACCGCCGAGCAGCTCGCCTTCCTCGATCGGCACGGCTGCGGGGCGTTCCAGGGCTGGTACTTCGGCCGTCCGGTGCCGCTGCCGGACTTCGAGGCGTCGCTGCGGGCGCACGAGCCGGCTGCCGGCGCGGACGCACGGACGGGTGTCGAAGCCGCCGCCGCGCCGCAACCCAGGCAGGCGAATCCGGCCCCGATGCCCGAGCGCTGAGGCCCGGCGGCCCGCGGTCCGCGGAACGGCGCGCCGGCGCACCGGCGACGCTGTGATAGCGTTGCCCTCCCCCTGTTCCTGCCCGGAGTCGTCGCGATGGCCGACGAGTCGCTCTGCCGCCTCGATGCACTCGAGCTGTCCCGCACGCTGCATCGGCGCGAGGCCTCCTGCCGCGAGCTGATGGTCGCCAGCCTCGCGCGGATCGGCCGCCTCAACCCGCGCTTCAATGCGATCGTCTCGATGCGCGACGAGTCGGCGCTCCTCGCCGAGGCCGACCGCTGCGACGCCGAACTCGCGCGCGGCGAATCGCGTGGCTGGATGCACGGCTTTCCGCAGGCGATCAAGGACCTCGCGCCGACCCGCGGCGTGCGCACCACCTTCGGATCGCCGCTCTTTCGCGACTTCGTCCCCGAGGCCGACGGGCTGGTCGTCGAGCGCATCCGGGCAGCCGGCGGCATCGTGATCGGAAAGACCAACGTGCCCGAATGGGGCCTGGGCTCGCAGAGCTACAACACGGTGTTCGGCGTCACCCGCAACGCCTACGACCCGACGCGCACCTGCGGCGGATCGAGCGGCGGCGCGGCGGTCGCGCTCGCGCTGCGCCTGCTGCCGGTCGCCGACGGCAGCGACATGGGCGGCTCGCTGCGCAACCCCGCCGCCTGGGGCAACGTGTTCGGCCTGCGACCCTCGCGCGGCCGTGTGCCGATGTGGCCCGCCGAGGACGCGTTCTTCGCGCAGCTCGGCATCGAGGGGCCGATGGCCCGGACCGTGCCCGACCTCGCGGCGCTGCTGCGCACCCTGTCCGGCCCCGATCCCCGTGCGCCGCTGGCGCTCGACGCGGACCCGGCGGTGTTCGGCGAAGCGCTCGAGTCCGACGTCGGCGGCACGCGTGTCGGCTGGCTCGGCGACTTCGGCGGCCACCTCGCGACGGAACCGGGCGTGCTCGAGCTGTGCGAGTCCGCGCTGCGGGACCTGGCGGGCGTCGGCTGCGTCGTCGAGCCGCTGGCACTCGGCTTCGATCCGGAGCGCATCTGGCGCGCGTTCATGACCCTGCGCGCGATGGGCATGGCCGGTCGCTTCGAGGCGCTGCGCAGCGATCCGGCGAAGTGGGCGATGCTCAAGCCCGAGGCGCAGTGGGAGGTCGAGCAAGGCGCCGGCGTCGGCGCGATCGACGTGCACCGCGCCTCGGTCTCGCGCACCGCGTGGTACCAGCACGTGCGCGGCCTGCTCGAGCGCTTCGACGTGCTGGCGCTGCCGGTGGCGCAGGTGTTCCCCTTCGATGCCGGACAGCACTGGCCCGCCGAGATCGCCGGCCGGCGCATGGACAGCTATCACCGCTGGATGGAAGTCGTCGCCGGTCCCACGATGGCCGGGCTGCCGGCCATCAGCGTGCCGGCCGGCTTCGATGCCCGCGGCCTGCCGATGGGGCTGCAGCTGGTCGGCCGTCCGAACGGCGAGCTCGCGCTGCTGCGCATCGCCCGCGCCTACGAGCTCGCCACGCAATGGGTGCAGCGACGCCCGCCCCCCGCCACCCTCACCGGAGACGCCGCATGATCCTCGACCACCGCACCTACACCCTGCACCCCGGCAAGCTCGCCGAGTTCATCAAGCTCTACGGCGCAGAGGGCTATCCCGTCCAGACCGAGCACCTGGGCAAGCCCTACGGCTGGTTCACCTCGATGGACATCGGCGAGCTGAACCAGGTCGTCCACATCTGGCAGTACACCGACCTGATGGACCGCGAGCAGCGTCGCGCGAAGCTGGCGGCCGACCCGCGCTGGCAGGCCTACCTCGGCAAGGCCTCGTCGTTCTTCCAGAAGATGGAGAACAAGATCCTGCGCGGCACGCCCTTCTTCCCGCTCTGAGTCGGATCACCGGCGCGGCGGAGCCGCCGCGCCCGAGAGCGTCGGCCGGCGCTCGGCGCGCCCTCAGCGCGCTGCGGCCGGATGCGTCGCGATCCAGTGGCGCGCGACGTCGACGCGCCGGCACACCCAGACACGGTCGTGCCGCTCGATGTGGTCGAGGAAGCGCTGCCGCGCCCGAACGCGCCCGGGCCGGCCGAGCAGGCGGCAATGCATGCCGACCGACATCATCTTCGGTGCCTCGGCCCCTTCCTCGTACAGCACGTCGAAGGTGTCGGTCAGGTAGCGCAGGAACTGCTCGCCGGTGTTGAAGCCCTGCGGCGTCGCGAAGCGCATGTCGTTCGAGTCGAGCGTGTACGGCACGACGAGGTGGTCGACCTCGCTGCCGTCGCTCTTCGTGACCCGCGTCCAGAACGGCAGGTCATCGCCGTAGTAGTCCGAGTCGTAGAGGAAGCCGCCGTGGTCGGCCACGAGCCGCCGCGTGTTCGGGCTGTCGCGACCGGTGTACCAGCCGAGCGCGCGCGCACCGGTCAGCCGCTCGATGATGTCCATGCCGATGCGCAGGTGCTCGCGCTCGGTCGCCTCGTCCATCGACTGGTAGTGGATCCAGCGCCAGCCGTGACACGCGATCTCGTGCCCGAGCTCGACGAAGGCGCGGGTGAGGTCCGGCTGGCGCTCGCGCGCCATCGACACGCCGAAGACGGTGAGCGGCAGGCTGCGCCGCTCGAACTCGCGCAGGATCCGCCAGACCCCGGCGCGTGAACCGTACTCGTAGATCGACTCCATCGACAGGTGCCGGTCCGGATAGGCGGCGGCGCCGACGATCTCGGAGAGGAACTGCTCGGAGCCGGCATCGCCGTGCAGCACGCTGTTCTCGCCGCCCTCCTCGTAGTTGAGGACGAACTGGACGGCGATGCGGGCATCGCCGGGCCAGCGGGCATGGGGCGGGGTGCGGCCGTAGCCGACGAGGTCACGGGGGTAGGCGGTCATCGCGCGGGGCGGCTGGGATCGGGGGAACGAGCGGGCATTCGCGGCGCGGGCCGCGGGTCTGCGATCGAGTGTAGCGCACGGCCGCGCGAGGCCGGATAGACTCGCCGCTCGGAGGACAGACGATGCCCGGGATATCGGTTCATGTGGTGGACGTCAGCCGCGGCCTGCCCGCCCGCGGCATGCGGGTCGAGGTGACGCGCATCGAGGCGGACGGCGCGCGCCGCCGCGTCGGCGGCGGCACGGTCGGCGACGGCGGTCTGCTGGACGACGCGGCGCTCGGCCGCGGCGACGGCGTGGGCGCGGGCCTCTACGAGGTGGAGCTCGCGGTCGGCGACTGGTTCCGCGCGCAGGGCGTGGACGTGGGCACGCCGGCGTTCCAGGAGTCGATCGTGTACCGGTTCGGCCACGCGGTCCCGGCCGAGCACGTGCATCTGCCGATCAAGCTGTCGCCCTGGGGCGTCTCGATCTGGCGTGGGCACTGAGCCGGCGCAGGCCGGCCGGCACTGAGCGGGCGTCGGCCGGCCGGCGCTGAGCGGGCGTCGGCCGGCCGGCCTCGAGACCGCAGCGTCAGCCGACGAGCGCAGCGACTGCGGTGCGCTGACGGCGCGTGAGCTCGCGCAGGTCCGCCGTGGCGAGTCGCCCCTCGTCGACCACCACGCGACCGCCCACGATGGTGAAGCGCGCCGGTACCGGCGACGCGAACAGCAGGCCGGCGACCGCATCGTGCACGCCGGCGTGCTCGATGCCGGTGGTGTCGAACACCGCGAGGTCCGCCGCCATGCCCGGCGCGAGCGCACCGACGTCGTCGCGACCCAGCACCGCGGCGCCGCCCAGCGTGGCCATCTCCAGCGCATCGCGGGCGCGCAGTGCGGCCGGACCGTGCCCGACCCGGGCCAGCAGCATGGCCTGGCGCGCCTCGCCGAGCAGGTGGGCGCCGTCGTTGGAGGCCGAGCCGTCGACACCGAGGCCGACCCGCAGCCCCGCGGCGCGCCAGGCCGGCGTCGGCGCGATGCCCGAGGCGAGCCGCATGTTCGAGCACGGGCAGTGCGCGATGCCGGTGCGGGTGGCACCGAAGCGGGCGATGCCTGCGGTGTCGAGCTTCACGCAGTGGGCGTGCCAGACGTCGTCGCCCAGCCAGCCGACCGACTCCGCGTACTCGGCCGGTGTCATGCCGAACCGCTCGCGGCTGTAGGCGACGTCGTCGTCGTTCTCGGCCAGGTGCGTGTGCAGCCGCACGCCGAGCCGGCGGGCCATCGTCGCGGCCTCGCGCATCAGCCGCGGGCTCACCGAGAACGGCGAGCAGGGCGCGAGCGCCACGCGCGTCATGGCGCCGTGCGACGCATCGTGCCAGCGGCGCACGACGCGCTCGCTGTCCTCGAGGATCGCATCCTCGTCCTCCACCACCGAGTCCGGCGGCAGCCCGCCGGCACTCTCGCCGACGCTCATCGCGCCCCGGCAGGCATGGAAGCGCAGACCGATGCGGCGGGCGACCTCGATCGTGTCGTCGAGGCGCGCGCCGTTCGGAAAGAGGTACTGGTGGTCGCTGGAGGTGGTGCAGCCCGAGACCAGCAGCTCGGCCATCGCGACCTCGGCCGCGGTCGCGAACATCTCGGGCGTGTAGCGGGCCCAGATCGGGTAGAGCGTGCGCAGCCAGCCGAACAGGTCGGCGTCCTGCGCCGCGGGCACCGCGCGGGTCAGCGACTGGTACATGTGATGGTGGGTGTTCACCAGCCCGGGCGTGACCACGCAGCCCGATGCGTCGATGCGCCGCAGGCGCTCGCCGACGCGGCCGGCGGCCCGCGCCGCGACGAGGGCGGCCTCCACCTCGGC
>CAIUGQ010000505.1 GCA_903898725.1 uncultured Burkholderiales bacterium
ACCGCAGCCGATTCACGCTCGCGCAGCGTCTCTACACGATGAGCGCCGTGCTCGTCGCCGCGATGGTCGCCGTCGCCGCGGCCGTCTGGGTCCTGATGGCCCAGGTCGCGCACCATGCCGATGACGCCAACGCGATGCGGGTGCCGCAGCTGCAGCGCATCGCCGAGCTCGAACTCAACGTGACCCGCGCGTCGCTGCAGATGCGGCACGCGATCCTCGCGCGCACGCCGGACGAGATGAATGCGGCGCTGGCCGACATCGGCGAGAAGCGGGCGCTCCTCGAGGAGAAGCTCGCGGAGTTCGGCCGGGCGATGTCGACCCAGGCGGGGCGCGATGCGTTCGCGCCGATGCCGCCGCTGCTGCGCGAGTTCATCGGTGTCGCGACCGAGAACGTCAAGCTGATCCAGGCCGGCCGCAAGGACGAGGCCTTCGCGTTCCTGGTGGACAAGACCATTCCGGCGCGCAACAGCCTGCTGAAGCCGCTCAACGCCGAGAAGGATCGGCAGGGGTCTGTCCTGAGCGACGAGCTGAAGTCGGTCTCGGCCGAGGCGTCGATGGCGCGCAACATCGTGCTGGGCATCATCCTGATCGTCGGTCTGGGGATGGTCGGATTCGCCTGGTACGTGACACGTGTGATGCGCCGGCTCGGCGACGAGCCGGAGCGTCTGAAGGAGGTGGCGAGCGCGGTGGCCGCGGGTGACCTCACGACGCGCATCGAGCTGCGCGAGGGCGACACCGACAGCGTGATGGCGGCGCTGCGCACGATGCGCGACAACCTGTCGCGCACCGTGCAGGAAGTGCGCGCGAACGCCGACGCGGTGGCGGGCGCGAGCGGCGAGATCGCCAGCGGCAATTCGGACCTGTCGGCGCGCACCGAGCAGCAGGCGAGCTCGCTGCAGGAGACGGCGGCCTCGATGGAGGAGCTGGGCACGACGGTGCGCCAGAACGCGGACAACGCCCGCCAGGCGAACCAGCTCGCGATCGGCTCGTCGCAGGTGGCCGAGCAGGGCGGCGAGATGGTGCGCGAAGTGGTCGAGACCATGCGCGGCATCAACGAGAGCTCGCGCAAGATCTCGGACATCATCGGCGTGATCGACGGGATCGCCTTCCAGACGAACATCCTGGCGCTGAACGCGGCGGTCGAGGCCGCGCGCGCCGGCGAGCAGGGCCGTGGCTTCGCGGTGGTGGCGAGCGAGGTGCGGACCCTCGCGCAGCGCAGTGCGGACGCGGCGCGCCAGATCAAGGGCCTGATCGGCGAGTCGGTCGGGCGCGTGGACGCGGGCACCGCGCTGGTGGACCGGGCCGGCGCGACGATGCAGGAGATCGTCGGCTCGATCCGCAGGGTCACCGACATCGTCGGCGAGATCAGCTCGGCGAGCGAGGAGCAGAGCCGGGGCGTGTCGCTGGTGGGTGACGCGGTGTCGCAGATGGACCGGGTCACGCAGCAGAACGCGGCGCTGGTCGAGCAGAGCGCGGCCGCGGCCGAGAGCCTCAAGCAGCAGGCGCACCAGCTGGTGCAGGCGGTGGCGACCTTCAGGGTGGGGTGAGCGAGGGCGGAACGTCGGGCACGGGCGAGGCGCGGATCAGTCGGCCGCACGCGTCGCCGCGCCCCGCCGCATCGATCCGGCCAGCCACACCGCCGCCACCGCAGCGATCACCCCGCTGGCGCCGAATGCGGCCGGCGCACCGAAGCGCTCCCAGGTCCAGCCGAAGCCGGCCGAGGCCGGCACCAGCGCGAGGCCGGTCACCAGGTGGAACCAGCCGAAGGCCGTGCCCAGGCGCTGCGCCGGCACCAGGTCGGCAACCAGCGCCTTCTCCACGCCTTCCGTGAGCGCGAGCACCACGCCGTAGAGCGCCAGCAGCGCGCCGATGCCGGCGAGCGTGTCGACGCGCGAACCCAGCACGCCGAAGACCCCCGCGTACAGCAGCCAGCCACCGCAGATCAGCCACAGGCGCGGCACGCGGTCGGACAGCGAGGACAGCGGCGCGGTGAGCAGCATCGCGATCGTCGACTGCACCGCCCACAGCAGCGGGATGGCAGCGGCGGGCACGCCGATCTGCGTGGCGCGCAGCAGGAGGAATAGGTTCGAGGCCTGCGACAGCGTGAACAGCGCGACGATCGCGAGGTAGGTTCGGAACGCCGGCGGCAGGCTGGCGAGCGACCAGTCGATGCGCTCGGTGGCGGCCAGGGCGCCGGGCGGTTCGCGCACCAGCAGCGCGAGCGCCACGCAGGCGATGCCCGGCACCAGCGTCCACAGGAAGATCTCGCGCAGCCCCATGCCGCCGGCCAGCAGCGCCGCGGCCACGAGCGGCCCGACGACGGCGCCGGCATGGTCC
>CAIUGQ010000506.1 GCA_903898725.1 uncultured Burkholderiales bacterium
CACCCCCGGCGCCGGCGCCACGGCCGCGGCGACCCCGCGCGGCGCGGCCTCTGCGGGCGACCCGCTGTGCGCGGTCGATGTCACCAAGGCCTTCGGCGGCCTGGTCGCGCTCGACCATGTGTCGCTCGAGCTCCGGCCCGGTGAGGTGCACGGCCTGATCGGCCCGAACGGCAGCGGCAAGACGACGATGCTCAACATGCTGTCGGGCTACTACGAGCCGACCTCGGGCACGGTGACGCTGGGCGGCGAGCGCCTCGAGCAGGCCTCGGTGCAGCGCCGCGCGGCGCTCGGCATCGCACGAACCTTCCAGAAGCCGCGCCTGCTGCCGACGCTGAGCGTGCTCGAGAACGCGATGCTGGGCGGCTGGGTGCACGCCCGCGCCGGCTTCCTCGACACCGCGCTCGGCCTGCCGCGCGCCGGCCGCGAGGACGCCGCGATCCGCGAGCGCGCCACCGAGCTGCTGCACGGCATCGGGCTCGGCCACGCGATCGGCCGCCGCGCGAACCTGCTCGAGCATGCCGAGCAGCGCTTCCTCGAGATCGCGCGCGGGCTGGCGATGCGCCCGCGCTTCATCATGCTCGACGAGCCCGCCGGCGGCCTATCGACCGACGAGATCGACCACCTCGCCGACATCGTGCGCACGATGCGCGACGCGGGCCTGGGCGTGCTGCTGGTCGAGCACCACACTGACTTCGTCTTCCGCGTCTGCGACCGCGTCACCGCGCTCGACGTCGGCAAGACCATCCGGCACGGCACCCCCGACGAGGTGCGCAACGACCCGGAGGTCATCCGTGTCTACCTGGGGGCCTGAGCGATGAGCACGACGCAGGGTCAGCGGCCCGACAAGGTGCTGCTCGACGTGCGCGGCCTGCGGGTCGCGTACGGCAAGGCGGAGGTGGTGCGCGACGTGTCGTTCGACGTGCGCGCCGGCGAGTTCGTCGTGGTGCTGGGCCGCAACGGCGCCGGCAAGAGCACGATCCTGCACGCCGTCTCGGGGCTGATCCCCAAGCGCGCCGGCACCGTCACCTTCGAGGGCCGCGACCTGAGCGCGGCGAGCCCGCGCGACACGGTGCAGGCCGGCATCGTCCAGGTGCTCGAGGGTCACCGGGTGTTCCAGACGCTGTCGGTCGAGGACAACCTGCTGATCGGCACCTACGCGAAGGCGCCGCGCGGCGACCGCGGCAAGCTCGAGCGCATCTACACGCTGTTCCCCGAGCTCGCCGAGCGGCGCCAGCAGATGGCCTCGCGGCTGTCGGGCGGGCAGCAGCAGATCCTCGCGGTCGCGCAGGGCGTGATCGGCGAGCCGCGGCTGCTGATGCTCGACGAGCCCTCGGGCGGCCTGGCCCCGATCGTCATCGACCGGATCCTCGAGGTCGCCGCGCAGCTGTGCGCCGGCGGCCTGGCGATCCTGCTGGTCGAGCAGCTGGTGGAGAAGGCCCTGCGCCACGCGCACTGGGGCTACATCGTCGAGACCGGCCGGATCCCCGTGAGCGCGCCCGCCGAGGCGTTGCGCGACGGCGAGCTGGTGCGGCAGGTATACCTGGGCGGCGACGCCCGTCACGAGGAGACGCGAGCATGAGCAGCGAAGAGCGCCCGGGCACCCCACGCTGGGTGCGCCGCCCCGAAGGCTCCACCTGGGGCGACTTCGGTCCCGACGACCAGCTCGGCAGGCTGAACCTGCTGACCCCGGCCAAGGTCCGCGAGGGCGTCGCCGAGGTCCGCGAGGGCCGGACCTTCTGCCTGTCGCTGCCGCTCGACCTGCCGGGCGGCAGCGCGCTGAATCCGCGCCGCCATCCGCCGGTGATCCGCCCGACGCTGCGCAACGGCCGGCCGAACATGCTCTACCGGATGATGGACGACGATCCGAACCACACCGACGTGGTGTGCGACGACCTCGCCATCCTGCACCTGCAGTACTCCACGCAGTGGGACAGCTTCGCGCACGTCGGCCAGATGTTCGACGCCAATGGCGACGGCCTGCCCGAGCCGGTCTTCTACAACGGCTTTCGCGGCGGCTTCCACATCTTCGGGCCGACCGATCCCGAGGATGCGGGCGTGCCGGTCACGCGCGGGCCGAAGACCACCTCGGGCGCGCGTGCGCTCGGCGTCGAGAACATGGCGGTGCAGGGGCTGCAGGGCCGCGGCGTGCTGATCGACCTGCGTGCACACCTGGGCGATGCGCGCACGCTGGTCGGCTACGACACGCTGATGCGCGTGATGGAGGCCGACCGGGTCGTGGTCGAGCCGGGCGACATGGTGCTGCTGCACACCGGCTTCGGCCAGCGGCTCATCGACATGAAGGGGCAGCCGGATCCCGAGGCCCTGCACGGCGCGTGTGCGGTGATCGACGGCCGCGACACGAAGCTGCTGCAGTGGGTCACCGACAGCGGGCTGGCCATCCTCGCCGCCGACAACTACGCGGTCGAGGCCCATCCGGCGACCGCGAAGTCGGGTTCCTGCGCGACGCTGCCGCTGCACGAGCACTGCCTGTTCAAGCTCGGCGTGCACCTGGGCGAGCTCTGGTACCTGACGCCGCTGGCCGAGTGGCTGCGCGCGAACGGCCGCAGCCGGTTCCTGCTCACGGCCCCGCCGCTGCGCCTGCCCGGCGCGGTCGGCTCGCCGGCCACCCCGATCGCCACCGTCTGACCGGGCAGGACCCATGCCGAAAGCCTCCGACACGTCCTCGGTCCAGAAGGTCTGCCGGATCCTGCGCGCGCTGTCGGTCCCCGAGGCGCTGCGCCTGGCCGACGTGGCCGCCGCCACCGGCCTGAACAAGGCCACCGTCCTGCGCCTGCTCGAGTCGCTGGCCGACGAGGGCTTCGTCGAGCGCGACGAGGACAGCAAGCGCTACCGCCTCGGCGAGCACGCGATGCTGATGGGGCTGGCCTCGCAGGGGCGGGACCACCTGCGCGACCGCGCCCGGCCCTGGCTGATGCGGCTGGCGGCGCTGTGCGGCGACACCGTGCTGCTGTCGGTGCGCACCGGTGCCGAGGCGGTGTGCGTCGACCGCGAGGTCGGCACCTATCCGATCCGCGCGAACTACCTCGAGGTCGGCAGCCGGCGGCCGCTCGGGGTCGGCGCCGGCAGCCTCGCGCTGCTCGCCTGGCTGCCGGCCGGCGAGATCGACGCATTGCTGGCCGAGTCGATGCCGCGCATCGCCGGACGCTACCCGCGCATCGACGAGGCCCTGCTGCGCGGCAAGGTCGCCGAGTCGCGCCGCCAGGGCTTCGTCGTGCTGCTCGACGTGGTGGTCGAGCGCATGGGCGGGGTCGCGATGCCCATCCTCGGCACCGATGGTCGTCCGGTCGGCGCCCTCAGCATCGCCGCGCTCAACGAGCGGATCGTCGACCGGCTCGACATGCTGGTCTCGGCGCTGCGCGAGGCGGCCGAGGCGCTGTCGCCCAACCCCGTCGCGCAGACCGCGCAGCGCGCCGCGCTCGCCCGCGCGCTCGGGCGCGGCACGATGGAGACCATGGAATGAGCTTCCTGCTGGGCAGCGGGCTGACCCGCTTCGGCCGTCACGACGGCCGCACGGCCCTGGACCTGATGAGCGAGGCCGCGGCGGCGGCGCTGGCGGACGCCGGTCTCGAACGCGGCGACATCGACGGCCTGATCTGCGGCTACGCGACCACGATGCCGCACATCATGCTCGCGACCGTCTTCGCCGAGCACTTCGGGCTGAAGCCCACCTATGCGCACGCGGTGCAGGTCGGCGGCGCCACCGGCTTCGCGATGACGATGCTCGCGCACCTGCTGGTCGAGTCGGGCGCGGCGCGCCGCGTGCTGGTCGTCGGCGGCGAGAACCGCATGACCGGGCAGAGCCGCGACGCGTCCATCCAGGCGCTCGCGCAGACCGGGCACCCCGCCTACGAGGTGCCGCTCGGGCCCACCATCCCCGCCTACTACGGGCTGGTGGCCTCGCGCTACATGCACGAGCACGGCAGCACGCAGGCCGACTTCGCCGAACTGGCCGCGCTGATGCGCCGCAACGCGGTGCGCCACCCGGGCGCGCACTTCCGCGACCCGATCACCGCGGCCGACGTGCTCGCCTCGCGTCCGATCGCCACGCCGCTCAAGGTGCTCGACTGCTGTCCCGTCTCCGACGGCGGCTGCGCGGTGGTCATCGGCCGCGAGCCGGGTCGTCACGCGCCGGTCGCGATCCGTGCCGCGACGCAGATCCACACTTCGCAGCACGTCAGCGCCGCGCCCGACCTCGGCACCTTCGGCGCGGGCCGCTCGACCGCGCGGGCGCTCGAGGCGGCGGGACGCTCGCTCGCGGACGTCGAGTACGGTGCCATCTACGACAGCTTCACCGTCACGCTCGCGCTGCTGCTCGAGGAGATCGGGCTGGCGCCGCGCGGCGGCTCCGGGCGGCTCGCGCGCGACGGGCACTTCGAGCTCGACGGCCCCCTGCCGCTGAACACCCACGGCGGGCTGCTGTCCTACGGGCACTGCGGCGTGGCCGGCGCGATGGCGCACCTCGCCGAGACCCACCTGCAGATGACCGGCCGGGCCGGCGAGCGGCAGGTGCCCCGTGCCGGCGTCGCGCTGCTGCACGGCGACGGCGGCGTGCTGTCCTCGCACGTCAGCCTCGTGCTGGAGGCCGCATGAGCGACGCCCCCGTGCCCGGTCCCACCGCCGTGCCCGACTGGACCCGCGGCGAGCCGGGCGTGGCCCTGCAGCGCTGTGCGGGCTGCGCCCATGTCTGGTACTTCCGCCGCGGCTTCTGCCCGGCCTGCGGGCGCCAGGACCCCGAGTCCTTCGCCGCCGGCGGGCAGGGCACGGTCCATGCCGCGACGGTCGTGCACCGCGCCCCCGACGACGCGTACCGCGCGCTCGCCCCCTACGGCCTGGTGCTGGTCGAGCTCGACGAGGGACCGCGGATGATGGCCCACGCGCCCGCCGACCTCGCGATCGGCGACCGGGTGGTGCTCGGCTTTCGCGAGATCGCCGGGCGGCCGCTCCCGTACTTCCAACGCAGCGTGCCCCCGGGAGGGGCGGACCGATGAAGACCGACCCTCGCGACGCCCTGCGCGTCGCCCTCGCGCCCCGATCCATCGCGGTGATCGGCGCCTCCGAGAATCCGAACAAGATCGGCGGTCGCCCGATCGCCTACCTGTCGCGCTTCGGCTTCCGCGGCGAGGTCTATCCGATCAACCCGGCGCGCGAGACGGTCCAGGGTGTGAGGGCCTACTCCGGTCTGGACGCGCTTCCTGCCGTCCCCGACGTCGCGGTGGTTGCCGTTCCGGGTCAGCTCGCGGTCGATGCGGTCGCCGAGTGCGCCGCCGCCGGCGTGAAGCTCGCGATCGTCATGGCCTCGGGCTTCGGCGAGACCGGGGACCCCGCGGCCAAGGCCCAGGAGCTCGCGATGGTCGCGAGCGCGCGCGCCGCCGGCATGCGGATGGTCGGGCCGAACTCCCAGGGTCTGGCCAACTTCGGCAACGGCGCGGTGCCGAACTTCTCGACGATGTTCGTCGACACCCCGGCCAAGGACGGGCCGGTCGGGATCATCAGCCAGTCGGGTGCGATGAGCGTGATCCCGTACGGGCTGCTGCGCGCCCGCGGCGTGGGCGTGCGTCATGCGCATGCCACCGGCAACGACGCCGACATCACGGTCTGCGAGCTCGCGACGGCGGTCGTCGAGGACTCCGACCTGAAGCTGCTGCTCCTCTACCTCGAGGGCCTGCCCGACCCGCACAACCTGGCCGAGGCCGCGCGGATCGCCCGCCGGCGCAACCTGCCGATCGTCGCGCTGAAGTCGGGCCGGTCGCAGGCAGGTGCCGAGGCCGCCCGCTCGCACACCGGCTCGCTGGCCACCGAGGACCGGGTGGTCGACGCCTTCCTCGAGGACCAGGGGATCTGGCGGGTGCGCTCGACGGCCGAGATGGTCGAGATGGCCGAGCTCTACCTGAAGGGCTGGACGCCGAAGGGCCGGCGGCTGGTGGCGATCAGCAACTCGGGCGCGGTCTGCGTGATGACCGCCGACGCCGCCACCGACGTCGGCATGCCGCTCGCACCGCTCTCGGACGCGACGCAGACCGAACTGAAGACCATCCTCCCGGGCTTCGCCACCACCCGCAACCCGGTGGACATCACCGCGGCGCTGCTCTCGAACAGCAACCTGTTCGGGTCGATCCTGCCGGTGATCGCGAAGGATCCGGCCGCCGACGCGTTCTTCATCGGTGTCGCGGTCGCGGGGGCCGGCTACGACGTCGAGGCCTTCGCGCGCGACAGCGCGGCCTTCGCCGCCGCCACCGGCAAGCCGCTGGTGGCCGCCGCCTCGCAGCCCGCCGTCGCCGAGCGCTTCGAGGCGCACGGCGTGTCGGTCTACCCGACCGAGGGCCAGGCGATCCGCGCGCTGGGCCAGTACGTGTCGCACGCCGAGCGGATGCGCGCCGCGCAGGCGGCCGACCCGCCGCCGCCGGTCCGTCGCGCGCCGCCGGCCGCGACGCGCATGCTCGACGAGGCCGCGAGCCTTGACCTGCTCGCCGCCCGCGGCGTGCCGGTCGTGGCGCACCGCGTCTGCGCGAGCGCCGCCGGGGCGCGCACCGCCCATGCCGCACTCGGTGGCGGCCGGGTCGTCGTCAAGGGCTGCTCGGCCACCATCGCGCACAAGTCCGAGCTCGGCATCGTCAAGGTCGGCATCGATTCGGCCGACGGCGTCGAGGCCGCGTACCGCGAGGTCGTGGCCGCCGCGGGCCGGGCCGGCCAGACGCTCGACGGCGTGATCGTCGCGACCATGGCCCGCGGCCAGCGCGAGCTGATGGTCGGCGCGCACCTCGATCCGACCTTCGGCCCGGTGCTGGTGGTCGGCGACGGCGGCAAGTACGTCGAGGCGATGCCCGACGTGGTGACCGTGCTGGCGCCGTTCACGCCCGAGCGCATCGAACGCGCGCTGCGTCGGCTGCGCATCGCGCCGCTGCTCGACGGCGTGCGCGGCGAGCCGCCGATGGACGTGGCCGCGTTCTGCCAGGCCGCCGCCGCCGTCGGCGCGCTGATCGCCGACCCGGCGGCCGGCATCGCCAGTCTGGACGTCAACCCGGTGATCGTCGGGGCGCGTGGCCAGGGCTGCGTTGCGGTCGATGCACTCGTCTACCGGGCGGTCGCGCTGTGAGGCCGCCGACCGCCCGCAGTGAACCCGCCGTGACCCCGCACCCCAACGGATCGAACGCCATGCCCCTCTCCAGAAGGATCGCGCTCGCGGCGATCGCCGCGGCCGCGTTCGCCGCTGCGGCCCCCGTGGCCCACGCGCAGGCCTGGCCTGCCAAGCCCGTGCGCATCGTCGTCCCCTATCCGCCGGGCGGGCCGACCGACATCGTCGCCCGCGTCGTCGGCCAGCGGCTCTCCGAGCGGCTCAAGCAGCCGTTCGTGGTCGAGAACCGGGCCGGCGCCGGCGGCAACATCGGTGCCGAGGCGGCCGCCAAGTCGCCGGCCGACGGCTACACGCTGCTGCTGGGCACGACCGCGCATGCGATCAACCCGAGCCTGTTCCCCGCGCTCGGCTACGACATCCGCAAGGACTTCGTGCCCGTCGCGCTGCTCACCAGCATCCCGCTGGTGCTGGTGGTGCCCGCCGCGTCGTCGGCCGCCACCGTCGCCGACGTGGTCGCGATGGCGAAGGCCAAGGGCGGCGGGCTGGCCTACGCCTCGTCCGGCAACGGCCAGTCGACCCACCTGGCCGCCGAGATGTTCGCCTCGATGGCCGGCGCGCCGATGACCCACGTCCCCTACAAGGGCAGCGCGCCCGCGCTGACCGACCTCGCCGGCGGCCAGGTCGCGCTGATGTTCGACACGATGCTGTCGGCGATGCCACAGGTGAAGGCCGGGCGGCTGCGCGCGATCGCGGTGACCAGCGCACAGCGCGCGCCCTCGGCGCCGGACGTGCCGACCGTTGCCGAGGCCGGCGGGCTCGCCGGTTACGAGGCGACCGCGTGGAACGGCCTGTTCGCGCCCGCGGGCACGCCGCCCGAGGTGACGGCGCTGCTGGCGCGCACCGTGGCCGAGGTGCTCGCCGAGCCCGAGACCCGGCAGCGTTTCGCCACCGACGGCGCGATCGTCGGCAGCGGCACGTCGGCCGAGTTCGGTGTCTTCGTCGGGCGCGAGATCGACAAGTGGCGCGGCGTCGTGCAGCGCGCGAACGTGAAGGTGGACTGAACATGGCCAAGACGATCAGGGTCGGTTCCGGCTCGGCATGGTGGGGCGACCGCGTGGAGCCGGCGCGGCTCAACGCCGAGCAGGGCGCACTCGACTACCTGTGCTTCGAGACGATGGCCGAGGCGACGGTGTCGGCCGCGCAGGTGCGCGCGCGCCGCGATCCCTCGTTCCCCGGCTACGACACCTACCTCGACGAGCGCATGCGCGC
>CAIUGQ010000507.1 GCA_903898725.1 uncultured Burkholderiales bacterium
CTGCACGAACCCGTTCGGCGTCCCGTCGCTGTCGGGGTCCGTAACGTCGAAGATCGGCAGCGGCAGGTAGGCGGTCAGCCCGAACTGTTCGACATCGCCGGTCGGAACGGTGTAGGTCAGCTGGTAGGAGACCGTGTCGCCCGCTGCGATCCGGGCCGGCGCCGAGGCGTCGATCGGGAGGTCGAGGCCGTTGCGGCCGGACACGGCGATCGCGACGGTGCTGCTCGCGAGCTGGTCGGAGACGCGCGTGGTCTCCGACGCCAGCACCTGGCCCGGACGCGCCGGGTCGAGCGCAGCGTCGAGTACCGTGCCGGTGACGACCGCAGTGTTCACGAGCCGGTCGGCTTCGTTCAGGTCGAGCTGGGCCGAACCGATCGCCGGGCCGCCCGCGGCAGTCGGGGGCGCGACCCGGTACTGCTCCTGCACCTGGGCCGAGAACGTCAGGCGCAGGGTGGTGGCGCCGTCGCGCGTCGCGTCGCCGCCGAACAGGTCGCCGATGAGCACCGGTCCCGCGGCGCCCTGCAGCGCGGTGCGCAGATCGAAGGTGACGACCTCGCGCCCATCTGACTGGCTCGTGACCGTGTAGTGGATGCCGCGGGTCAACGCCACGACCTCGGCCGAGCTGCCGCTGCGAGCGATCGTGAGCACCGGATCGGCGAACGGTCCGGTCGTGCCGTCGACCATCGACAGCCCGTCGGACAGCGTGTCGACGATGTTGAGCGGCGTGCCCGCAGCGATCGATCCGCCGATCGCGAAGTAGTCCGACACCTGCACGTCGAGCGTGTAGCGAAGCACGTCGGCCGGCGACAGGCCCTGGGCGCGGACGTCGTCCGCGATCACCCGGGTCTTCTGGATCGCCAGCGCATCGACTTCGAGCCGGTGGGCGACGGCGTCGTCGTGAACGACGACGGTACTCGCGTCACGCGGGTCCAGCGGCGTCCACGAGCCCGTCAGTCCGGTACCCAGCTCGAGTGACGCCGAGCCGCCGGTTGCCGGATCCAGCACCGCCGACGATGACGCGTCGAACTCGGGCACGTGGAAGGCGAACACCATCGACAGGTCGATCGCGCCCGAGGTTCCGGTCACCGACGGCACCGTCCGTGCCACCGTACCGCCCGGCGCGTCCGGTCCGGGCGCGCCCGAGGCGGCTGTGCTGATCAGAACGCCCGATGCGTTGGTCCATCCCCCCGGGAGCGCGGCACCGATCGGGGTGCCACCGATCGACGACGGAACACCCGCGATCGGCGAGAACTGCATGCCGGCATCGAGCGCGGCCGACAGGTCGACCGAGGACAGGGTCTGGCCGGCGGCGATGTCGACGTCGATCCGATAGCCGCGCTGGTAGTTCGGTCCGGTCGCCGTCTCGTCCTCGGGGCCGAGGTAGCGCGTCGTCATCCGGTACAGCGAAGGCTCGATCGACAACGCGACCGTGCTGGACTGCGAGCTCGGATCGGTGTCGGGGTTGTCGAGCGGGTCGGTCCCGTACCGGAACCCAGAGCGTGCGACGACCTCGAGCGGGGTCCCGACGTCGGCGAGGGGCGAGAGCACCGCCTCGATGGCGATCTGCGCGGCCGGCTGGTCGACGCCGTAGCTGCCGAAAGGCAGTTCGATCACCACCAGCCGATCGCCGGCCCCGAACCCGCCAGGGATCGACACCCGATTCCCGCCACCACCATCGCGAGCGTAGGGGTGTGCGACCGTGCCGGCATCGATGTCCGCCTGGGACAGCACGATCTGCGTGACCGTCAAGCCCTGCCCCAGATAGCTCGCACCGGTGACGGTGATTCCATCCGGCGACGCGCCGCCATCGGCGCCCGTTGCCGGCACGAACAGGTCGATGTACGGGCCGTAGCCGGTCTCGTAGCCGACGTTGTCGAACGTGGCTTCGACCGTGAAGGTCTCCCCCAGCAGCACGTTCGGGGAACCGATCGCCAGCGCGACGCCCGGTATCTCCGACAGCACGTGCTGCCAGCCGGACGAAGCCTCGGCCCGCAACGCACCCGATGCCTCGATCCCACCGACGGACGACTCGAGGGTCCAGTTGCCGCCCAGTGTCACGGCACCCGTCGGGTCCATGGAGGCGGCCACGTCCGCGCCGGTGGCCGCCGCGATCGCACGAAGAAACGCCTCGCCTTGCGCACCGCTTCCGATGTCGCACCCGTAGAGCAGGATGTCTGCGTCGGCCGTCAGCCCGCGACCGATGCCGTCGAGGACCGCCCGATAGCCCTGCAGCGAAGCGGCATCCAGGACGCGGCTGCCGAGCGTGACTCGACCCTCGGCGCCATGCGAGACGAGATGCAGTGCCGCGACGTCGCCGGCGCCACCCGCCACGGCCGAGGCGATCTGGGCCAGGCCGTCGCCCGCAGGATCCAGCATCACCACTTCGACACCCGCCCGCAGCCCGGCGATCAGCCGATCCGGTTCAGGGACGGACGCATCGATGAACACGAGCTCGCGCGGCGCCGCCACCGCCGCGGCAGCCAGACCCGCTCGTGCTGCCGCAGTGGAGACATCCTGCGACTCCGACCAGGCCGCACGCACGCTGCCCGCGGACGAGGCGGTGGCATCGACCGTCTTGACCGCCAAGGGGTCGACGGCGGCCAGCGCCGCACCGTCGAACATGAGTCGTGGCTCCAGCGCCATCAGCACCGCTGACGGCGCCGCGTCGCCGCGGCGAGACGGCGTCTTCGCGGGTTTCAACAGCGACCGAAGACGCGTCCGTACATTCGGCATCGAGAGCACTTTCCTGAGGATAAATAGGCACTTGCGTGCGAAACCTCAGAACTGTCTCAAATAAGCCACCCTCGAACCAGCCGCCCTCCCTGCCAGCTCACACTTCGTGACATTTCCTTGCGGTATTTCACATAGAGGTCGAGACGAAACCCCGCGTTTTCAACGGCCCGTCGCAATTGCGACCCTTTTTATATCCTAACGCACTTAGCCTTCTCTCGCCCGGGCTACGACGCCGGCTGGAGGCAGAAGGGGGGAGCGAAGACGGCCGCAGGTCGACGATGATCAGTCGCTCAGTTCGGCAAGCAGGGCATCAAAACGCTTGCGTCGCGAACCGATCCGGCACACAGAACACAGAACGCAGAACGCAGAACGCAGAACGCAGAACGCAGAACTGTAAAGGCCAACGGCGAAAGGCGAACGCGCGCGATGAACGCGAACGACGAACGCGAAACATGATCGCCGCAGAAACAAAAACGCCCCGAGTGTTGAGCTCGGGGCGTATTTGCGTGAGGGGTTGCCTGACGATGTCCTACTTTCACGAGCGAATGCTCAC
>CAIUGQ010000508.1 GCA_903898725.1 uncultured Burkholderiales bacterium
CGGGTGCCCAATGACGAGATGATCGTCACCATGGCCGTGGAGCGCGAGGGCGCCCAGCCCGGCCAGCCCAATGACCAGGTCAATCGCGAGCTCGCCGAGGCGATCGAGCGAGCCCGCAAGGTGCCCGGCGTGCAGGCGCGGCTTGGTCAGGTGTGGACCCAGCCCACGCAGAACAGCCAGGGCCGCATCACCGGCTACCGGGTGCGGGGCGAGGTGGTGCTCGAATCGCGCAACTTCGGCGATCTCGGTCAACTGGTCGGGGCGCTGGGAACCAGGTTGCAGATGGCCGGGGTGGCGTTTCAGGTGTCAGCTTCGCGCCGGGATGAGGAGCGTGCGCGTCTCATCGACCAGGCCGCTGCGGCCTTCCGTACCAAGGCGCAGGCGGCGGCCCGCGCCTTCGGCATGAACGGCTATGAGCTGCGCACGGTGACGCTGCAGGACGGTTTCGGTCCGCAGCCGCGCTTTCAGCCCGCGCCGATGGCGCTCGCCGACGGCGTCCGTGCGGCGGCCGCGCCGATGCCGGCCGAGGGCGGCGACAGCGAGATCGTGGTCGGGCTTTCGGGTAGCGTGGAGTTGCGCTGAGGGTTGTACCGCGGGCTTGGCCGAAGATGCGCTCTCAGGCCTCGTCCTGCCGTATCCGGCTGACCACGAAGCCGGCGATCGCGATCAGCAGGATGGCGCCACTCTCGTAAAGCAGGATCGAGGGGTCGGTGTCCTTGCCCTGCAGGATGATCAGCCGGCTGAGCGCCGTGATCGCGATGAACAGCGGGATGGTGATGGGAATGCGGCGGCTGCTGTAGAAGGCTCCGAGCATGCCGAGCACCTCGGCATAGATGAACATCAGCAGCAGGTCCTTGAGTTCGACCTTGAGCAGGGCGACCAGCATCGTCACTTCCTGCACCATGGCGATGACCGTGAAGCAGGCGATCAGTGCGAGGAAGACTTTCTCGATGAACTCGATGCTGCGCTTGATGTCCATGGGCGGCTCCTAGGAGGGTGGCGGCTTCGCTGTCGGCGGTTCGAGCGGGCCCCTGATGGCCAGCGTCTCCGTCGGCGCGGCGCCCATCAACCCGGGATCGCGCACCTTTGGCGCGCGTCCATGATCATGTTCGACGATAGGGCAAGTCAGGGTTCTTTGCCACCCTTCGGCTCGAACTCGACGCGCGATATCTCTTCGATGAATCTGCTCTGGACACCCCAGACGGAGGCCGGTGTCGGCGCTCGTGGTGGCGTCCCCGGACGTGGTGTAGAAGCTGAGTGGTAAAGGCGGGCCCTTGCGGGGGTCATCGGTTCGTCCGGTAGGGTTGGAGTTACCAGGCTTCAACCAAACCGAGGAATTGAACCGATGACCGACGACAGGATGGCACTGGCCGAATTGCTTGAGAAGGGGTCCGACGGGGATCTGCTGCGCGAGATGATCGGCTTCATGGCGCAGCGCCTGATGGACGCCGACGTGCAGGGGTTAGTGGGCGCCGCCCCCGGCGAGCGCAGCGAGACGCGCGAGAACTGGCGCAACGGCTACCGCGACCGGACCTGGCATACGCGAGCCGGGACGGTGCCGCTGAAGATCCCGAAGCTGCGTTCGGGGAGCTACTTTCCGGGGTTTCTGGAGCCGAGGCGCTCGTCGGAGAAGGCGATGACGGCGGTGATCCAGGAGGCGTACGTGCAGGGCATCAGCACGCGCTCGGTCGACGAGCTGGTCAAGGCGCTCGGGATGACCAGGATCAGCAAGAGCCAGGTCTCGCGGCTGTGCGAGGAGATCGACGAGCGGGTCGACGAGTTCCTGGGCCGGCCGATCGAGGGCGATTGGCCGTACCTGTGGATCGACGCGACCTACGTGAAGGTGCGCCAGTCGGGGCGGATCGTATCGGTGGCCACGATAATCGCGGTGGCGGTCAACACCGAGGGCCGGCGCGAGGTGCTGGGCATGGCGACGGGGCCGTCCGAGGCCGAGCCGTTCTGGACGGAGTTCCTGCGCTCGCTGATGCGCCGCGGGCTGCGCGGGGTGAGGCTGGTGATCTCGGATGCGCACGAAGGCTTGAAAGCGGCGGTCGCAAAGGTGCTGAACGCGACGTGGCAGCGCTGCCGAGTGCACTTCCTGCGCAACGCGCTGGCCTACGCCAACAAGGGCCAGCGCCAGATGGTGTTCGCGCTGATCAACACGATTTTCGCTCAGGAGTCGGCTGAGCTGGCCCACAAGCAGTGGCGCGTCGTGACGGATCAGCTGCGCGAGAAGTTCCCGAAGCTCGCGACGATGATGGAGGCCGCCGAGAACGAGGTGCTGTCGTTCATGGACTTCCCCAAGGAGCACCGGGTGAAGATCCACAGCACGAACGTGCTCGAGCGTCTGAACGGCGAGATCAAGCGAAGATCCGACGTGGTCGGCATATTCCCGAACGAGCGCGCGATCCGGCGCCTGGTGGGCGCGCTGCTGCTGGAGCAGAACGACGAATACGCGATCCAGAAGCGCTACATGGGGGTGGAGTCGATGGCGCAGCTGAGCGAGAATCCGACCATCAGGTTGCCGGCTGCACCGGC
>CAIUGQ010000509.1 GCA_903898725.1 uncultured Burkholderiales bacterium
CGCCGCGCTCGCCGATGCCGAGCCCGCCGGCCGCTCGGTGCTCGCGGCGCTGCTCGGCTTCAACCTCGGGGTCGAGGCCGGCCAGCTCCTGGTGGTCGCCCTGCTGTTCCCGCTGCTGTGGGCCTGGCGTGCGCGACCGCTGTACCGGATGCGCGTCGAGCCGGCGATGGCGGGTGCGATCGTGCTCGCCGGGCTGGCCTGGTTCGTCGGCCGGGCGCTCGAGCTGTCGCCCTCGTTGCCGTGGGCGCAGGCCGCGGGCACCTGAGCGCGGCACCTGAGCGGGGGCCTGAGCGAGCGCCCGAACGAGCGCGCCGCGTTCAGCCCCCGAACGCGCCCGCCGCGTTCAGCCCCCGATCGCGCCGCTCAGGATCACCGGACCGGTCGGTGCGCCGGTCGGCGAACCGCCGGCCGGCTCGACCGACACCGCCAGCGTCGCGCCGGCGCGCAGGCGCTCGCGCAGCGCCTGCGGCACCTCGATGCGCGCCCCCAGGTCGCCCAGCACCGCGACCGACAGCGGCGCGCCGCCCTCGGCGGGGATCACCCACAGCTCGTAGCTCTGGGCCGGCCCGGCGGTCAGGGGCCGCGATGGCCGCAGCTCGAGCAGGCGGCCGTCCGCCGACAGGGATGCGGCCAGCACCGGGCGCTTGCCCGCGTCGACCAGCTCGACGAGGGCCTGCATCGCCGGCAGCGCCGGCGCGGGGCCGGGCAGCGCGCGCCAGACGGCGATGCCGAAGGCGACGGTGGCGACGGCCGCCCAGCCCTGCCAGAACCCGGTCCGGCCCCACCAGGGCGCCCGGGCCGGAGCCAGCCCCAGTTCACGCTGCAGGCGGCCCCAGCCCCGGTCGATCTCGGCGGATGTCGGCGGCGGCGAGGCTGCCTCGATCGGCCGCGTCGCGAAGGCCCCGCGCCAGTGGCCGACCCGCGCGGCCACCCGCGGCTCCTCGCGCAGCGCGCGCTCGAAGCGCCGGCGGGCCGGCCCGCGCAGCGTGCCCAGCAGGTACGCGCCGCACAGCGCGTCGAGCAGTCGATGGTCGGCGAGTCTCATCGCGCCTCCCCGCCGCCGGCCTGTTCGAGACAGCGGCGCAGGCTCTCGAGCCCGCGCCGGATCCAGGCCTTGACGGTGCCGAGCGGGCGCTCGAGGTGCTCGGCCAGATCGCCGTGGCTCATGCCGTGATGGTAGGCGAGCACGATCGCCTGTCGCTCGGCCGGGCGCAGTTCCCCCAGGCACACGCGCAGCCAGCGCGTGCTGCGGCCGCGGTCGAGCAGGTCCTCGGTCGAGGCGGCCCAGTCGTAGCTGCCGTCGACGATCGTGTCGATGTCGTCCCCGACCGCATCGACCCGCGACCCTTCGACGCTGCCGATCACGTCCAGCGCCCGGTTGCGGGCGATCGCCACCAGCCAGGCGACCGCGTGGCTGGCGAGCGGATCGAAGCTCGACGCCGAGCGCCAGACCCGCACGTAGGCGTCGTGGACGACCTCCTGGGCGAGTTCGCGCCGGCCGACGATGCGCGCCACGACGCCGAGCAGCAGCGGCATCGACATCCGGTAGAGCCGCTCGAACGCCTGCGCGTCGCCGGCGGCGGTGCGGATCAGCAGGCGCTTGACCTCGTGGTCGTCGAGCATTCGGGAGGGGTCCATGACGGCGGTACGGCCGAGCCGGCGGATCGGACGCACGCGGGCGGGCGCGTGCCGACGGACGGCCGGACGCGCCCAGCCTAGCGCAGCTTCCAGCGTGGCCGCCGATTCGTTGACGTTGACGTCAACGTCAATTAGCCTTCCGACGCCGGATCGTCGAAGATCGCGTCGACGGGACGCGCGCGCGCACGCGCGCCGGACGCAGCCGACGGCACCCCCCGCCGGACCTCGCGCCGACGATCCCCGCCCCCTGCCGGAGACACACCCGCATGACCGACCTGTCCGACGCCAAGAAGCTCGCCGAGTACCGGATGACCCACAAGGTCCGGTTCGTCACCGCCGCCTCGCTCTTCGACGGCCACGACGCGTCGATCAACATCATGCGGCGCATCCTGCAGGGCATGGGCTGCGAGGTGATCCACCTCGGGCACAACCGCTCGGTCAAGGAGGTCGTCGACTGCGCGCTGCAGGAGGACGTGCAGGGCATCGCCGTGTCGTCCTACCAGGGCGGCCACGTCGAGTACTTCAAGTACATGATCGACCTGCTGCGCGCCAACGGCGCCGGCCACGTGAAGGTCTTCGGCGGCGGCGGCGGCGTGATCGTGCCGGCCGAGATCCGCGAGCTCCACGCCTACGGCGTCGAGCGGATCTACTCGCCCGAGGACGGCCAGAAGATGGGCCTGGCCGGGATGATCGGCGACATGATCGCGCGCTGCGACGTCGACCTCGCGCCCTACGCGCCGGCCTCGCTCGACGCCATCGTGCTGCCCGCCGACGCGAGCCCGGCCACAGAGGCCGGCCGCCAGACGATCCTGAATTCGCGCCGCGCGCTCGCGCAGCTGATGACGGCGCTCGAGAACGGCACGCCCCCGGGCGGGCTCGACGCGGCCGGCTTCGCCGCGCTGCGCGCCGAGCTGCACACCCGCGCCGACACGGTGAAGACCCCGGCGCTCGGCATCACCGGCACCGGCGGTGCGGGCAAGTCGAGCCTGACCGACGAGCTGGTGCGCCGCTTCCGGCTCGATCAGGACGATGCGCTGCGCATCGCGATCATCTCGGTCGATCCGACCCGCCGCAAGTCGGGTGGCGCGCTGCTCGGCGACCGCATCCGCATGAACGCGATCGACCATCCGAACGTGTTCATGCGCTCGCTCGCCACGCGTGACGCCGGCAGCGAGATCAGCCAGGCGCTGCCCGACGCGATCGCCGCGTGCCGTGTCGCCGGCTTCGACCTGATCGTCGTCGAGACCTCGGGCATCGGCCAGGGCGACGCGGCGATCGTGCCGCTGGTCGACGCCACGCTCTACGTGATGACGCCCGAGTTCGGCGCCGCGAGCCAGCTCGAGAAGATCGACATGCTCGACTTCGCCGACTTCGTCGCGATCAACAAGTTCGACCGCAAGGGCGCGATGGACGCGCTGCGCGACGTCTCCAAGCAGGTGCAGCGCAACCGCGAACTGTGGACCACGCCGCCCGACCGCATGCCGGTGTTCGGCACGCAGGCTTCGCGCTTCAACGACGACGGCGTGACCGCGCTCTACCAGGGGCTGCTCGCGCGGCTCGTCGAGCTCGGCCTGAAGCTGCCGCTGGCCGGCGTGGCCCGCGCCGGCGCCGCGGAATATGCCGGCGAGGCGAAGGTCGCGACACCCGCGGGCGGGCGGCTCGCGCGGGTGGTGCAGCGGCACTCGAGCGCGCGCTCGGTGATCGTGCCGCCGGCGCGCGTGCGCTACCTCGCCGACATCGCCGACACCGTGCGCGGCTACAAGCGCAAGGCGCGCGCGCAGGCCCGCCTGGCCCGCGAGGTGCAGCAGCTGCGCGAGTCCGCGCGGATGCTGCTCGAGGACGATTCGACGAAGTCGGGCGCGCGCGACACCGTCACCGCGCTCGCGGTGCGCCGCGAGACAGACCTCGAGGCGGCCTCGCGCAAGCTGCTGGCCATGTGGCCGGACATGCAGCGCGCCTATGCCGGCGACGAGTACGTCGTGAAGATCCGCGACCGCGAGATCCGCACCGGCCTGACCTACACCTCGCTGTCGGGCACCAAGGTGCGCAAGGTCGTGCTGCCGCAGTACGAGG
The DNA here is from genome assembly GCA_903898725.1 of uncultured Burkholderiales bacterium. Taxonomy (GTDB): domain Bacteria; phylum Pseudomonadota; class Gammaproteobacteria; order Burkholderiales; family Burkholderiaceae_E; genus UBA4615. The sequence goes on from CAIUGQ010000509.1 coordinate 3,712, forward strand.
ACCATGGCGAGCTGCTCAAGTGGCTGCTGCTCGAGAACGTCCCCGGCTCGTTCCCGTACACCGCGGGCGTCTTCGCGTTCAAGCGCGAGGGCGAGGACCCGACCCGGATGTTCGCGGGCGAGGGCGACGCGTTCCGCACCAATACCCGCTTCAAGCTGCTGTCGTCGAACATGCCCGCCAAGCGGCTGTCGACCGCGTTCGACAGCGTCACGCTCTACGGCAACGACCCCGGCCTGCGGCCCGACATCTACGGCAAGGTCGGCAACTCGGGCGTGTCGATCGCGACGCTCGACGACATGAAGGTGCTGTACGGCGGCTTCGACCTGTGCGACCCCGCCACCAGCGTGTCGATGACGATCAACGGCCCGGCGCCGACGATCCTCGCGATGTTCATGAACACCGCGATCGACCAGCAGATCGAGAAGTTCGCCGCGCAGAACGGCCGCCAGCCGACCGACGACGAGGTCGCGAAGATCCGCGCCTGGACGCTCGCCAACGTGCGCGGCACGGTGCAGGCCGACATCCTCCAGGAAGACCAGGGCCAGAACACCTGCATCTTCTCGACCGAGTTCTCGCTCAAGGTGATGGGCGACATCCAGGAGTACTTCGTCCACCACGACGTGAGGAACTTCTACTCGGTGTCGATCAGCGGCTACCACATCGCCGAGGCCGGGGCGAACCCCATCAGCCAGCTCGCGTTCACGCTGTCGAACGGCTTCACCTTCGTCGAGGCGTACCTCGCACGCGGCATGCACATCGACGACTTCGCGCCCAACCTGTCGTTCTTCTTCAGCAACGGCATGGACCCGGAGTACACCGTGCTCGGTCGCGTCGCGCGGCGCATCTGGGC
>CAIUGQ010000510.1 GCA_903898725.1 uncultured Burkholderiales bacterium
AGGGGGTTGTCTACCGGGACCCGGCCGGGCGGCCCGCCACGATCGAGGTCGGACTCGCGTGGCGGGCCGACGATGCGTCGCCGGCGCTGGCGCGTTTCGTCGACCACTGGGCCGATCCGGGCTGATCGCCGGCCGCGGCACTCGGGGGCGGCGCGGGGCGTCGGCCGTGTTCCCCTCGGAAAACCCGCAAAAATGGGCCAAATGCCCACAGAGCCTTAGGGTCGGACGTTCCCAGGACAGCTAGGCCGTGCGAGAGTCATAGGGTCGCTCACCCCGATCCCTCTCCGACAGCGCCCCCAGTGCTCCCGCCGATCCCGTCCGACGAAGCGGAACGCCTCGCAGTGCTGCGCGGTCTCGGCATTCTGGATACGGCCCCGGATCCGGCGTTCGACGCGCTGACGCGGCTGGCAGCGGAGGTGCTCGACACCCCGATCGCCCTGGTCAGCCTCGTCGACGATGCCCGGCAGTGGTTCAAGTCCCGCGTCGGCATGTCGGCCTGCCAGACGCCGCGCGACGATGCGTTCTGTGCCCATGCGATCGCCCAGGACGGCCTGTTCCTGGTCGAGGACGCGCTGGCCGATCCGCGCTTCGCGGACAACCCTCTCGTCCGGGGCGAGCCCCTCATCCGCTTCTACGCCGGCGTGCCGCTGCAGGTGCGGGGGCGCTCGGTCGGCACGCTGTGCGTGATCGACAGCCGGCCCCGCAGCCTCTCGCCTAGAGACCGGTCGGCACTCGAGCGGATCGCCGGTCTGGTCCGTGCGCAGCTGCTGAGGCTCCAGGACGCGGCGGCGGCCGCGCTCGCGCACCAGCGGCTCGCGGACTTCCTGGTCTCGTCGGGCGACTGGCTGTGGGAGACGGCGGGGCTGCGGGTCACCTGGGTGTCGGACAACATCGAGTCCGTGCTCGGCGTCCGGCCGGCCGACTATCGCGGCCATCTGGTGACCGAAGGGCTGCTCGACGACGGTGCCGAGGTCCGCGAGCTCAATGCCCGAGCGCTGGCGGCGATCCGCGTCCATGCGCCGTTCCGCGACCTTCGCGTGCGCCGCAGCGCCGTCGACGGCGAGCGGGTGGTCGTCAAGAGCGGCGTGCCGGTGCGGGGCCCGGACGGTGCCTTCGTGGGCTATCGCGGAGTGTCGCGGGACGTGTCCTCGGCCCATGCCGCGGGGCGGCTGGCCGCGCTCGCCGACCGCAGGCTCGCCGAGGCGATCGAAGCGATCGAGGAGCCGTTCGTCATGACCGATCCGGGCGGTCGGATCGTGCTCGCCAATGCACGCTGGCGCGAGCTGAACCAGCTCGATGGCCTGCCGTTGCCGCAGCGATGGGACGAGCTGGTGCTGCGCCACCTCGAACAGGGTGTCATCGAGAACGCGCGGGGCCGTGAAGCCGAGTGGCTCACCGAGCGGACCACCCTGCGCGGCACGCGTCCAGGACCCGTCGAGGTACGGCGTGCGGGTCGCGATTACCTGCTCCGCGATGTCGTGCTGTCCGACGGCAGCTGCGTCACCGCAGGCCAGGACGTCACCGCGATCCGTGCCGAGCATCGCGCGGCCGTCGACGGCGCCAGCCGGCTGGCGCTCGCGATGTCCACGGCGGGGCTCTCGATCTGGGAGGCCGATTTCGACAGCGGCGATCTGAGGCGGGTCGGCGATGTGCCGCCCGAGGATCGGTCCCACGAGCCCGTGGTCGACCTGCATGCCTGGCTGTCGACTGTCGCGGAGCCCGATCGCGAGCGATTGAGGAACGGGCTGCGGGACGTCTGGGAAGGTCGTCTGCCCGTGCTTCGCGACGAGGTGGAGGTGCTTCGTTCCGAAGAACCCCACCGCGTGTCGCTCGCCGTCGTGCTCGAGACGGCCCGGCCCGATCGGCCGCGTCGGCTGGTCACGGTACGGCGCGACGTCACCGCGCTGCGGCGCGCCGAGGAGGCCGAGCGGCTCAAGACCGCGGCCGACCTCGCCAACCGTGCCAAGTCCGAGTTCCTCTCGCGCGTCGGGCACGAACTGCGCACCCCGCTCAACGCGATCCGCGGCCTCGCCCAGGTGATGCAGCGCGAAGCCGGGGAGAGCGCCTCCTCGCGCCAGACGATGGTCGGTCATGTCGTCACCGCCAGCGAGCATCTCGCGGCGCTGCTCGACGACCTGCTCGACATGTCCCAGGTCGAGGCCGGCCGGCTGACCATCCGCAGCGAGCCCGTCCCGGTCGCCGCCGTCGTCCGCGACTGTCTGCGGATGATCGCGCCGCAGGCGGCGGGCCACGGCATCGCGCTCGAGAGCGGGCGCGTGCCCGAGGGCCTGCGCGTGATGGCCGATGCGACGCGGCTGCGGCAGATCCTGCTGAACCTCGCCTCCAATGCGGTCAAGTACAACCGGCCGCAGGGTCGGGTGCGGCTCGAGGCCGAGGGCGACCTCGGCGACGGCTTCGCCCAGGTCTCGGTGATCGACACCGGTCCGGGCCTGACGCCCGACGAGGTGTCGCGCGTGTTCCGCCCCTTCGAGCGGCTCGCCCGTGCGGACGGATCGAACCCGGAGGGGCTCGGCCTCGGTCTGTCGATCGCCCAGGGCCTCGCCCACGCGATGGGCGGCTCGATCGAGGTCGACAGCGAGCCCGGCCGGGGCACCCGCTTCACCGTGCACCTGCCGGCCGCGCCCGTCCTCCCGCTCGAGACCGCGGTGCGCCTGCCCCTGGCCGAACCGGCTGCGGACCCGCCGCCGGCGCCACCGCGGCGCGTGATGTACGTGGAGGACAACCGGCTCAACGGACTGCTGATGACGCAGATCGCGCGGCAGGTCGACGGCGTGTCGATGCAGGTCGTCGAGAGCGGCGAGGAGGCCCTCGAGACGATCGGCGACTTCGCGCCGGACCTGCTGCTCCTCGATCACGATCTGCCCGGCATCGACGGACTCGAGGTGCAGCGGCGCCTGAAGCAGGACCCGCGCTGGGCGACGCTTCGGATCGTGCTCGTCTCGGCCGACGCCAACGCCGAGAGCATCGCCCGCGCGCGGGCGCTCGGCTTCGACGACTACTGGGTCAAGCCGCTCGACGTCGCCCGGGTCATCGACACGCTGGGCGGTCCGCCGGGCGTGCTCCGCCAGGACCTGCCCGCCGGCGCCTGAGGCCCTCGAGCGCGGTCCTCGGACCGGCGACGACTCGTGTGACAATGCGGGCGGTCCGGCGCCTCGTGCCCGGCGTGCCCCGCGAGTCCTGCAAGTCCTGCAAGTCCCCCGTTGATGCTGATCCATCCCGATTTCGATCCGGTCGCGCTGCAGCTCGGTCCGCTGGCCATCCGCTGGTACGGGCTGATGTACCTGGTCGCGTTCGCCGCGTTCTACCTGCTCGGCCGCTGGCGCGTGACCCGGACCCACTACGGACCGGGGACCGGCCTGAAGCCCTCCGACGTCGAGGACCTGCTGTTCCACGGCGTGCTCGGCGTGGTGCTGGGCGGGCGCCTGGGCTACGTGCTGTTCTACAAGCCCGGCTACTACCTGCAGCATCCGCTCGAAGTGCTGGCGGTGTGGCAGGGCGGCATGTCCTTCCACGGGGGCCTGGTGGGCGTGCTGTTCGCCTGCGCCTGGTTTGCGCGGCGCCGCGGCCTGCCGTTCCTGACACTGATGGACTTTGTCGCGCCGCTGGTCCCGGTCGGTCTGGCCACTGGCCGGATGGGCAACTTCATCAACGGCGAGCTCTGGGGCCGCGCGACCGACCTGCCGTGGGCGATGGTCTTCCCGCAGTCGGGCACCGCCGTGGCGCGACATCCGTCTCAGCTCTACCAGTTCGCCGGCGAGGGGCTGCTGCTGTTCGCCGTCCTGTGGTGGTTCTCGTCCCGCCCGCGGCCGATCGGACGGGTGTCCGGCCTGTTCCTGGTCGGCTACGGGCTGCTCCGGTTCCTCGCCGAGTTCGCACGCGAACCCGACGCCTTCCTCGGCCTGCTGGCGGGCGGCCTCACGATGGGGCAGCTGCTGTCGCTGCCGATGGTCGCGGCCGGCCTCTGGCTGATGCTGCGGGCTGCGCCGCCGGCGCACGTCGCGGTGCCCCAGGCGCCGCGCTGACCCTGCGCAAACGGGTCACCCTTGAACAACGTCCCGATCTCATGACCGACTCCACCGACCCCCTGGACTTCACCGGCCGCCGCGTCCTCGTCGTGGGCGGCTCCTCCGGCATCGGCAACGGCATCGCACGCGCCTTCCTGGCCCGCGGCGCCTCGGTCGCCGTCTGGGGTACGCGTGCATCGCCGGCCGACTACGCGAACGAGGCCGGCTCGGACCTCGCGGGACTCGACTACGCGCAGGTCGACGTCGCCGACGACGAGGCCGTCGCCCGCGCGGCCGAGGCGATCGCCGCGCTCGACGTGCTGGTGCTGTCGCAGGGCATCGTCAAGTACCGTCGCGGCGAGTATGCGATGCCGGGGTTCCGCACGGTGCTCGACGTGAACCTCACCAGCGTGATGGCCTGCTGCACGGCCTTCCACGGCAAGCTCAAGGCCGCCGCCGGCAGTGCGATCGTCGTGAGCTCGACGGCCGCCTTCCATGCGACCCGCGGCAATCCCGCCTATGCGGCGTCCAAGGCCGGCGCGGTCGGCCTGGTCCGCACGCTCGGCGACGCCTGGGCGGCGGACGGCGTGCGCGTCAACGGCATCGCGCCGGGCTTCGTCGCCACCAAGATGACCGAGGTCACCACGAAGGATCCGAACCGACTGGCGGGTGCACTGCAGCGGATCCCGCTCGGTCGGCTCGGCACCCCGCAGGACATGGCGGGCGTCGCGCTGTTCCTCGCGTCGCCGCTGGCGGCCTATGTGATCGGCCAGACGATTCCTGTCGACGGCGGACTGCTGCTCGGCTGACGGGGCACGGGCGAGCGGCGCCCGACCCCCCCTTGTTCGAAACGAGGCGACGATGCTCGACGTGATCAGGAACCTCAGACGCGACGGCACCGACCGCGACGACGTCTGGAAGCTCGCCCATGCCTGCCGGCAGCTGCTGACCGAGCGCGGCGAGTCGAACAGCCGCGCACTCGCCGGAGCGGCGATCGAGCGCTGGCGAAAGCTCGACGCCGATGGCATGCACCGGTTCTTCAAGGTGCTCGCGGCGGACTTCGACCCCGACCCGGGCGAGGTGCTCCGGCTCGCCGAGAACTATGCGGTGAGCCGCTCGCCCGACAACCTCGTGAAGCTCGCGCGGGCCGCGGAGCCGCCCCGGCAGGAACTGCTGCGCCGGCTCAATCGGGCCGACGGCGGTACCGCGAGCATCGTCCAGATGCGCTCGCGACTGCTCGACCGGCTGCGCCAGGACCGCTCGCTCAAGGCCGTCGACGCCGACTTCCAGCATCTGCTGTCGTCCTGGTTCAACCCCGGGTTCCTGAAGCTCGTGCAGGTCGACTGGAGTTCGCCCGCGGCGCTCCTCGAGCGCATCATCCACCACGAAGCCGTCCACGAGATCGACGGCTGGAACGACCTGCGCCGACGGCTCGAACCGGACCGCCGCTGCTTCGCGTTCTTCCACCCGGTGCTGCCCGACGAGCCGCTGATCTTCGTCGAGATCGCGCTGCTGTCGGCGATGCCGGGCGCCATCGCGCCACTGCTCGACCGCAGCGGCCCGTCGAACGTGGACCCCGCGTCGTTCAAGGTCGCGGTGTTCTATTCGATCTCGAACTGCCAGCCCGGTCTGCGCGGCATCAACCTCGGCAACTTCCTGATCAAGCAAGTCGCCGAACGTCTGCAGAGCGAGTTCCCCAAGCTGCGCACCTTCTGCACGCTGTCGCCGATCCCCGGGTTCGCCGCCTGGCTGACCCGTGCGAACGTCGAGTCGCTCGGGGCGCCGCGGATGCGCACCACGAACCGTCGTGCGCTGCAGGACGCGCTCGCCGGTCTGCGCGCGCGGCACGGCGCCGACCTCTCCGGGCTGCTGCCGCAGCCCGGGAGCGCCGCGCCGCTCGCGCCCGCCGACGACGAGGCCGACCGCGCGGCGCTGTCTGCGCTGTGCGCGCACTACCTCGTGCACCGGACCGCCACCGAGGCGCCCGAGGCCGACCCGGTCGGGCGCTTCCACCTGAACAACGGCGCGAGGCTGCAGCGGATCAATGCCGCGGGCGACCTCTCTCGAAAGGGCCTGAAGCAATCGTTCGGGATGATGGTGAACTACCTGTACGATCTCGACGAGATCGAGGCCAACCATGAAAAGTTCATGCATGGCGAGGTCGCGGCGGCACGCGCGGTCCTCTCCCTGATGTGAACGACACCGGAGACGACCGATGACCCTGACCTTCCGCCCCGCACGGCGGCGCGGGCTGATCGCCTGCGCGGCTGCAGCCGCTTCCATGACGCCCGCCGCCGCGTTCGCGCAGGCCGGCTGGCCCAACAAGCCGATCCGCATGATCGTGCCGTTCCCGCCGGGGGGCGGTACCGATGCGTTCGCGCGGCCGCTGTCGAAGGTGCTGACCGCCCAGCTCGGCCAGCCGATCCTGATCGACAACCGAGGCGGCGCGGGCGGCACGCTCGGCGCGGAGCTCGCGGCGAAGTCCGCGCCCGACGGCTACACCTTCCTGGTCGGTGCGATCCACCATGCGATCGCGCCCAGCATGTATCCCAAGCTCGGGTACGACCTGCAGAAGGACCTGGTGCCGGTCACGGTGCTGTCCTACGTGCCGAACGTGCTCGTCGTCAATCCGCAGCGCCTGCCCGTCAAGACCTACGACGAGTTCTTCAAGTACCTCAAGGCCAATCCGGGCAAGCTCAACTACGGCTCGGCGGGCAACGGCACCTCGCATCACCTGACGGTCGAGCTCTACAAGACCCTCACCCGCACCTTCGTCACCCACATCCCGTACCGCGGCGCGGGTCCGGCGCTGCAGGACCTGCTCGCCGGCCAGGTCGACCTGATGTTCGACGGACTGGGCAGCGCCATGCCGCACATCAAGGCCGGCAAGCTCGTGCCCCTCGCCGTCACCAGCGAGAAGCGCTCGTTCGCGCTGCCCGACGTGCCCACCCTCGCCGAGACCGGCGTCAAGGGCTACGACGCGCGCACCTGGTATGCGATCTGGGCACCGGCGGGCACGCCGCGCGACATCGTCGTCCGCATGCAGCAGGAGGTGGCGCGGGCACTCGCCGGTACCGAACTCAAGGACACCTGGTATGCGCTCGGTGCCGAGGCCGGCGGCCAGACGCCCGAGCTCATGCAGCAGTTCGTCACCGCCGAGATCGCGAAGTGGGCGAAGGCCGTCAAGGACTCCGGCGCCAAGCTCGACTGATCCGCAGCCCCCAGCCCTTGCCCGAGACGGCGCTCCCATGAACGAGAACCTCTACGCCCTCATCGCTGCGCGCTTCCCCGCCGATCTCGACGCCTGCGCGGTCGAGACCCATGACGCGCGCTACTGGACCTGGTCGGACCTCGATCGCGCGACCGGCCGCATCGCGAACCTGCTCGCGTCGCTGAAGCTGCCGGCGGGCTCGCGCGTCGCGGTGCAGGTCGACAAGTCGGTCGAGGCGCTGTGCCTGTATCTCGCGACGCTGCGAGCGGGCCATGTGTTCCTGCCGCTGAACTCCGCCTACCAGCAGGCCGAGATCGACTACTTCGTGGAGAACGCCGAACCGGCGGTGGTGGTCTGCACCCCGGGCAACCACGGCTGGATCGAGCCGATCGCCCGCGCGCGCGGCTCGAAGCACGTCTTCACGCTGACCGACGACGGTCGCGGCACGCTGATCGAGGCCGCGGCGGCACATCGGGACGCGTTCCGCACCGTCGTGCGGCGTGCCGGCGACCTCGCCGCGATCCTCTACACCTCGGGGACCACCGGGCGCAGCAAGGGGGCGATGCTGTCGCACGGCAACCTGTCGTCGAACGCACAGGTGCTGAACCACTACGGGCGCTGGCGTCGCGGTGACGTGCTGCTGCATGCGCTGCCGATCTTCCACGTGCACGGGCTGTTCGTGGCCTCGCACGGTGCGCTGATGTCCGGCAGCAAGATGATCTGGCTGCCCCGCTTCGACCCGAAGGAGGTGGTGCGCCACCTGCCGCGCGCCTCGGTGTTCATGGGGGTGCCGACGATGTACGTGCGGCTCCTCGACGAGCCGTCGTTCGATGCGCAGACGGTGCGTTCGATGCGGCTCTTCGTGTCCGGATCGGCGCCGCTGCTGACCGACACCTTCAAGCAGTTCGAGGCCCGGACCGGCCAGCGCATCCTCGAGCGCTACGGCATGAGCGAGACGGTGATGCTGACCTCGAATCCGTACGACGGGAACCGCGTCGGCGGCACGGTCGGCCTGCCGCTGCCGGGGGTGTCGGTGCGCATCGTCGACGATGCCGGCGTCGAGCTCGCCGCACCCGAGATCGGCAGCATCCAGGTCAAGGGGCCGAACGTGTTTTCCGGCTACTGGCGCATGCCCGAGAAGACCCGGGAGGAGTTCACCGGCGACGGCTGGTTCCGGACCGGCGATGTCGGTCGCTGGGACGCCAACGGCTACCTGAGCATCGTCGGCCGCAGCAAGGACCTCATCATCACCGGCGGCTACAACGTGTATCCGAAGGAGATCGAGTCGTATCTCGACGACATGGACGGCGTGGCCGAGTCGGCGGTGATCGGGGTTCCGCATCGGGACTTCGGCGAGGCCGTGACCGCGGTCGTGGTGCGCAAGCCCGGCGCGGTCCTCGATGAAGCGGCGATCGTCGCATCGCTCAAGTCGCGGATCGCCGGCTTCAAGGTGCCCAAGCGCGTGCACGTCGTCGACGAGCTGCCGCGCAACGCGATGGGCAAGGTGCAGAAGAACGAGCTGCGCAAGCGCTACGCGACGGGCTGAGCGCGGGCCGCGGCCACGCGCGCGACGTCAGGCGCCGCGCGCCGCGCGCCAGAGCATGTAGGCCGCGAGCGCCGACAGCAGCGCCGCGAAGATCCGCCGCAGCGTGCGCACCGGCAGCGCGTGCGCGAGCCTCGCGCCCAGCGGCGCCGTCAGGACGCTGGCCGCCGACACGCAGGCGAGCGCGGGCAGGTACACATAGCCGAGCGTGCCGGCGGGCAGGTCGACATGTCGTCCGGCCCATGCGTAGCCCGCCGCACCCGCGACGGCGATCGGGAATCCGCAGGCCGCGCTGCTGGCCACCGCCCCGATCAGCGGCACGTTGCGTCGCACGAGGTAGGGCACGGTCATGAAGGCACCGCCCGCGCCGAGCAGGGCGGACAGGGCCCCGATCACGCCGCCGGCCGCGAACATGCCTGCAGGGCCCGGGAGCCCGCGGTCGGGTGCCGGTGGGCGGCTCGTCAGCATCCGCAGCGCCGACCAGCCGATGAACAGCCCGAAGCACGCGGCGAGCGCCCGCCCCGGCACGGCGTGGGCGATCTGTGCGCCGAGCAGCGAGCCGACGAGGATCCCGGGCGCCAGCGCGCGCACGACGTCCCACCGGACGGCGCCCCGCCGCTGGTGCGCCCGCACGCTCGAGGCCGAGGTGAAGACGATCGTGGTCAGCGAGGTCGCGATCGCGACCTTGACCACCTCGTCGTGCGGGACGCCGACCGCATCGAGCACCATCGACATGAACGGCACCATCAGCATGCCGCCGCCGATGCCGAGCAGGCCGGCGGCGAAGCCGGTGAAGGCGCCCAGCACCAGCAGTGCGGCGATCAGCGAAGGGTCCATGGGGGCGGGCAGGGCGTGGCGAGCGCGGCG
>CAIUGQ010000511.1 GCA_903898725.1 uncultured Burkholderiales bacterium
GCCCGAGAAGACCGCCGAGACCATCGATGCCGAGGGCTGGCTGCACACCGGCGACGTCGGCACCGTCGATGCCGACGGCTTCTTCCGGATCACCGACCGGATGAAGGACATCATCATCACCGCCGGCGGCAAGAACATCACGCCCAGCGAGTTCGAGAACGAGCTGAAGTTCTCGCCTTACGTGACCGATGCGGTGCTGATCGGCGACAAGAAGCCGTTCCTCACCGTGCTGGTGATGATCGACCAGGAGAACGTCGAGCGCTCCGCGCAAGACCACGACGTGCCCTTCTCGAACTACACCAGCCTGACCCGTGCCAAGGAGGTCCAGGACCTCATCTGGCGCGAGATCGAATCGGTGAACAAGAACTTCGCGCGCGTCGAGCAGGTCAAGAAGTTCCGCCTGATCGAGACCCAGCTGACCGCCGAGGACGAGGAACTGACCCCCACGATGAAGCTCAAGCGCAAGCTGGTCCAGCAGAAGTACGCCGAGCTCATCGAGGGGATGTATCGCGGCTGACCCGATCCGTGGCAACGTAGCAGCGGTCGTCGCAGCGCCCCTTTCGAGGGCGGGCACCGCACCCCTTCACAGAGGAGACGAGACATGAACTTCACGCGCATGACCTCCGTCGCCGTCGGCATCCTCGCGATGACCGTCGGCGCCGCCCAGGCCCAGCAAGGCCAGGGCATCACCAAGGACGAGATCAAGATCGGCACGATCCAGGACCTCTCGGGTCCGGTCGCCGGCTTCGGCAAGCAGACCCGCAACGGGATGGTGCTGCGCGTCGAGGAGATCAACGAGCAGGGCGGCATCAACGGTCGCAAGATCAAGATGCTGATCGAGGACAACGCCTACGATCCGCGCAAGGCCGTGCTCGTCGCGCAGAAGCTGGTGAACCAGGACAAGGTCTTCGCCGTCCTGGGCCACATCGGCACCGCGATGAACAACGCCGCGATGCCCATCCAGTTCGAGAAGGGCGTCATCAACTTCCTGCCGGTGACCGCGGCGCGCGAGATGTACGACCCGCCGCACAAGCTGAAGTTCTCCTTCGCCGCGACGTACTACGACCAGATGCGCGTCGGCGTGCAGGAGATGTACAAGCGCAAGAAGTACCAGAAGGCCTGCGTCATCTACCAGGATGACGAGTTCGGTCTGGAGGTGCTGCGCGGCGCCGAGTGGGCGCTGAAATCGATGAGCACCGACTTCGCCGAGAAGACCTCGTTCAAGCGCGGCTCCACCGACTTCTCCTCGCAGGTGGCCCGCATGAAGGCCGCCAACTGCGATCTCGTCGTGATGGGCACCATCATCCGCGAGACCATCGGCACCATCGGCGAGTCGCGCAAGACCGGCTACTCGCCGGACTTCCTCGTTTCCAGCGCCGGCTACACCGACCTGATCCACAAGCTCGGCGGCAAGGCGATGGACGGCCTGTACGGCATGCACACCGCCGCGCAGCCGTACGTCGACACCGCCGACGACAAGATCCGGTTCTGGGCGACCAAGTACCAGACCAAGTTCAACGAGGATCCGACGGTGTTCTCGGCCTACGGCTACACGATCGTCGACATGTTCGCGACGGCGGCGCGTGTCGCCGGCCCGACGCTGACCGTCGACAGCTTCGTGAAGGCGATGGAGTCGACCAAGTTCCCGCCCGACATGTTCGGCGCGCCGGCGATGAACTTCACCGCGACCAAGCGCCTGGGCAACGACCAGAGCCGCATGTCGCAGATCCAGAACGGCCGCTGGGTGAAGGTCACCGACTACCTGACGGTGCCGCCGGAGAAGTGATCGCGTGACCCGGCGCCTTTGCGCCGCGTCGGGTGATGCAGACGGCCGCCTTCGGGCGGTCGTTTGCATTTGCGCCTCAGGGTGCGGTGGCCCCTGCTGATGCCAGAGGCCGACCGGCGAACGGTCAGCGTCCGCCCAGCCCCATCGAACGAGCGATCACCTCCTTCATGATCTCGTTCGTGCCGCCATAGATGCGCTGCACCCGCGCATCAGCCCAGGCCCGCGCGACTGGGTACTCCCACA
>CAIUGQ010000512.1 GCA_903898725.1 uncultured Burkholderiales bacterium
CACGCGTCGCGGTGAACAGCTCGTTGCGGTTCGGGTCATAGACCACGCCCTGCGTCATCACGCCCTTGTGTGCCAGGCCGATCGAGATTGCATATTGTGGCAGGCCGTGGATGAAGTTGGTGGTGCCGTCGAGCGGATCGATGATCCAGATGTTCTCGGCTTCCTGCGGCGGCACGTCGAGCCGGCCGGGCAGGTGGCCGGACTCCTCGCCGAGGAACGCATGGTCGGGGTAGGCCTGCTTCAGCGCGCCGATGATCGTCGCCTCAGAGGCCCGATCGACCTCGGTGACGAAGTCGTTGCGCTGCTTGCGAGCGACCTTGATGCTGTCGAGATCGAGGGCGGCTCGGGTGATGATCCGGCCTGCGGCGCGCGCGGCGCGCACCGCGACGTTCAACATGGGATGCATTGAGCGGGCGCTTTGGGGTAAACCGGCCATTGTATGCCAGCCCGACGCCTGCGATCCGGCGCGCCGCAGCGACCCGGGCCGCGAGGCGTCATAATCCGCAGGCGGTCGACCCGGGCCGGCGCAGGCGCAGGCGTCGGTCTGAGGCACCCGCAGAGTCCTGTCGAGCCGCTCCGTCCGCTCAGCCCCGCCGCTCCGACCCGCGCCCGCCGTCATGCTCCTCGTCCTGGTCTTCGCCTACCTGCTGGTCACCATCGCCATCGGCCTGTGGGCGGCCCGGCGCGTCAAGAACACCGCCGACTTCGCGATCGCCGGGCGCCACCTGCCGATGGTCATGATCGTGACGACCACCTTCGCCACCTGGTTCGGCTCCGAGACGGTGCTCGGCATCCCGGCGAAGTTCGTCCAGGGCGGGCTGGGGGCGGTCGTGGAGGATCCGTTCGGTGCCGGCAGCTGCCTGATCCTGGTCGGCCTGTTCTTCGCGGCCAAGCTCTATCGGATGACGCTGCTGACCATCAGCGACTACTACCGGGCCCGCTACGGCCGCGCGGTCGAGGTGGTCTGCTCGCTGATCATCATCGTCAGCTACCTCGGCTGGGTGTCGGCGCAGGTCACCGCCCTCGGTCTGGTCTTCAACCTGCTCTCGGGCGGCGCGATCCCGATTCCGCTGGGGATGGTGATCGGCACGGTGTCGATCCTCGCCTACACGCTGTTCGGCGGCATGTGGTCGGTCGCCGTCACCGACTTCATGCAGATGATCATCCTGGTCGTGGGCCTGCTGGTGATCGCCGTCTTCGCGAGCGAGCTGGCCGGCGGTGCGGACAAGGTCGTCGCCCTGGCGCAGAGCCGCGACATGTTCCGCTTCCTGCCCGAGCCGTCGATGCACGACATCCTCTTCTTCATCGCCGCGGCGATCACGATGATGCTCGGGTCGATCCCGCAGCAGGACGTCTTCCAGCGGGTGATGTCGGCGAAGGATGTCCGTGCGGCGACGCGGGGTCCGGTGATCGGCGGCGCCTGCTACATCCTGTTCGCCTTCGTGCCGATGTTCCTGGTGACCAGCGCGCTGCTGATCATGCCCGAGCAGGCGGCGGTGCTGCTGGCCGACGATCCGCAGAAGGTGCTGCCGACGCTGGTGCTCGAGCACATGCCGTTCGCGATGCAGGTGCTGTTCTTCGGCGCGCTGCTGTCGGCGCTGAAGTCGACGGCGTCGGCGACCCTGCTCGCGCCCTCGGTGACCTTCGTCGAGAACATCTGGCGCCAGTTCAAGCCACGGATGGGCGACCGCGAGGAGCTGCGCGACATGCGGGTCGCGGTGCTGGTGTTCTCGGTCTGCGTATGCAGCTACGCGATCGTCATGCAGGGCACGCCGATCTACGAGCTGGTGTCGGCCGCCTACCAGGTCACGCTGGTCGGGGCGTTCGTGCCCCTGCTGGCGGGGCTGTACTGGCGACGGGCGTCCACGCAGGGGGCGATCTTCTCGATCGTGCTCGGGCTGCTCGCCTGGCTGCTGTTCCTGGCCACGCCGGCGGGCGCGGTGTTCCCGGCCCAGCTCGCCGGCGTGCTCGCGTCGGGCGCCGGCATGCTGATCGGCTCGCTCGGCCCGCAGGCGCTTGCAAATCACCACGACCGCCGTGTCCTCGCGCACTGAGACCTTCGAGCCGACGGTGCCGCGCTCGCTGCATGCGGGCGACCCCGGCGCGCTCGGGCGGGTGGCCTTCGTGCTGGTCGGCACCAGCCATCCGGGCAACGTCGGCGCCGCCGCGCGCGCCATGCGCACGATGGGCGTGACCGACCTGCGGCTGGTCGCGCCGCGCTTCGACGACGTGGCCGAGCGCCCCGAGGCGCGCGCCTTCGCCAGCGGCGCGACCGATGTGCTCGATGGGGTTCGTCGCTTCGCCACGCTGGCCGAGGCGATCGGCGACGCGGTGCTCTCGGTCGCCGTCAGCGCCGAACCGCGCGAGTTCGGGCCGGAGCCTGCGCCGCCCGAGGCCTGCGCGGCCGATGCGATGGCGGTGCTCGCCGCCGACCCTGCCCACCGGGTCGCCTTCGTCTTCGGCGCCGAGCGCACCGGACTCTCGATCGAGGAGGTCCAGGCCTGCGGGCGGCTCACCAGCATCCCGGCGAGTCCGAGCTACTCGTCGCTGAACCTCGCCCAGGCGGTCCAGGTGCTCGCCTACTGCGTGCGGCGGGCTGCGCTCGCCGTGCCCGCGTCAGCCGACGCCGCCGCTTCGGCAGGCGCGCGGCCGGGCCCGCGGCTGGCCGACCAGCAGGCGGTGGCCGGGCTGCTCGAGCATGCCGAACGCGCGCTGCGCACGATCGGTTTCCTCGATCCGCGCCACCCCAAGAAGCTCCTGCCGCGGCTGCGCCGCCTGCTGCTGCGGGCGCGCCTGCGGCCCGAGGAGGTCGACCTGCTGCGCGGCGTGCTCAAGCTGATGGAACGGGGCGGACCGCGATGACCGTGCGCCGCCTGCCGGTCGTCCTGATGCGCGGGGGCTCGCGGCGTGCGGCCTGCTTCCACGCCCACGACCTCCCGAACGTGCCGCGCGCGCGCGATGCGGTCCTGGTGCGCGCGATGGGCGGCCCCGATGTCGGTGGCGCCGGCATCGACGGGATCGGTCCGGGCGCCGACGGGGTGGCCCGGGTCCTGGTGATCTCGCGTTCGCAGCGACCGGGCTGCGACATCGACTTTCTCTGCGGGACCCTGGCGGTCGGTGCGACGACGATCGACTGGAGCGGCCCCTGCGGCCCGCTCGCCGCCGCGGTCGGGCCGTTCGCGATCGCCGAGCGGCTGTTTGCCGGCGCCGAAGGGCCGACCCGCGTGCGGCTGCAGCACGTGCCGGACGGCGCGCGGATCGATGCCTACGTGCCGGTGAGCGGCGGCGAGGTGATCGAGCAGGGCGCCTTCGTCGAGGACGGGGTGCCGTTCGCCTCGGCGGAGGTCAGGCTCGAATGGGTCGAACCCTCCGATGCGCCGTTCCCCACCGCACGCCTGCGCGATGTGCTCGAGCTGCCCGGCGGGCTCGCGCTCGACGCGACCCTGGTCGCGGTCGACGAGCCGATGGCCTTCGTCCGCGCCGACGCGCTCGGGCTGAGCGGTCGCGAATCGGCCGCCGACATCGACCGCAACCGCAAGCTCCTCGAGCGCCTGGAGGCGCTGCGGCTGCAGGCAGCGGTCAGGATGGGGCTGGCCGAGTCGATGGACGCGGCCACGCGGGCCCGCGGCCCGCTGCCCACGGTGTGCTGGATCGCCCGGCCGGCCGCCTACCGGGGCGCCGGCGGTGTCGAGGTCGGGGCCGACTCGGTCGACCTGCTGGCTCGCTGCGTGGTCGACGGG
The DNA here is from genome assembly GCA_903898725.1 of uncultured Burkholderiales bacterium. GTDB lineage: Bacteria > Pseudomonadota > Gammaproteobacteria > Burkholderiales > Burkholderiaceae_E > UBA4615. Next base: position 3,741 of record CAIUGQ010000512.1, read on the forward strand.
CGCCTGCACACCGCCCCGGGCGGCGCCGGCTCGATCGCCCTGGCGGTCGCCGCCGCCGTACCGGGCACGGTGGTGGCCGAGGTTGCCCGCACGCTGCCCGGCGTGCCCACGCGGATCGGCCATCCGAGCGGCTCGCGCGCTGCGGGGGCCGAGGTCTCGAGCCGTGCCGCAGCGGGCGGACGGCCCCGCTGGCGCGTCGAGCGCTGCCTGCTCTCGCACGGTGCACGGCGCCTGCTGGCGGGCGAGGTCCTGGTGCCGGACGCCGGCTGAGCCCGGGCCGCGGTGCAACCGCGTCGCCTGCACGCTTGGCGAGTCGAGGCTAGAATCCGCGCTCAGACCCGGGGGCCGAGGCCATGTTCGAGCGGATCAGGGAAGACATCGCCACGGTGCGCGAACGCGATCCGGCGGCCCGGACGTCGCTGGAGGTGCTGCTCGCGTACCCGGGCGTCCACGCGCTGGCGATCCACCGGGTCGCCAAGCGGGTGCGCGGTGCGGGGCTGCACACCGCAGCGCGCGTGCTCTCGCATCTGGGGCGGATGCTCACCGGCATCGAGATCCACCCGGGCGCGAAGATCGGTCGCCGCGTCTTCATCGACCACGGCATGGGCGTCGTGATCGGCGAGACCGCCGAAGTCGGCGACGACTGCACCATCTACCAGGGCGTCACGCTCGGGGGCACCTCGCTCACCCGGGGCGCGAAACGTCATCCGACGCTCGAGGCGGGCGTGGTGATCGGGGCCGGCGCCAAGGTGCTCGGCGGCTTCACCGTCGGCACGCGGGCGCGCGTCGGGTCGAACTCAGTGGTCCTGAAGACCGTGCCGCCGGGCGCGACCGCGGTCGGCATTCCGGCGCGGATCCTGGGCGACGACATCGAGGCCCGACGCGAGGCACAGGCCGAGAAGATGGGGTTCTCGGCCTATGCGGTCACGCAGGGCGCGGACGATCCGCTGTCGGTGGCGCTGCACCAGCTGATCGACCACGTGGCCGAGCAGGACCGTCGCATCGACCAGCTGACCGCCGCGCTCGAGCGGCTCTGCGGAGACCGGCCGGAGGGCTGCGACGGCGTGCCGCTGGACGCCGGGCGTCTGAGCCGCCTGGTCGACTGAAGGTCCGCTCGACCGATCGGTCGGCCCGCGTCTCAGGCCGGCGGCAGCGCCACCGGTTCGCCGTGCCGCCACAGCAGCATGGAGCCGCGTGAGGCGTCGTTGTCCCAGTCGGTGAGGACGACGCGGCTGCGCGTGACGCCTTCGTCGACCCAGGCGTGCACCCCCGGTCGGTGGGTGTGGCCGTGGATCAGCAGACGCGCGCCGGCCGCCCGCATCGCGGTCTGGACCGCATCGGCGTTGACGTCCATCAGTGCGCCCGGCTTCTCGCGCTTGCCCGCCTCGCTGGTCTCGCGCACCGCGCGGCCGACCGCGAAGCGCTCGGCCAGCGGACGGGCGAGGAACGCCCGCTGCCAGGCCGCGTCGCGGCAGGTGCTGCGCCACTGCTGGTAGACGAGGTCGTCGGTGCACAGCGCGTCGCCGTGGGCGAGCAGCGCGGGGACGCCGTGCAGCTCGAGCGACGTCGGATCGTCGAGCAGCACCGCGCCACAGCGCTGCGAATACGGCCGGGCGGCCGGATCCGCCAGCGGCGCGTCGAGCAGGAAATCCCGGTTGCCGCGCATCAGCCACACCCGCACGCCGCCGGCCGCGAGGCCGGCGAGCGCATCGGCGAGTTCGGCGGCCAGCGGATCGGCGCCATCGTCGCCGACCCACAGTTCGAAGATGTCGCCGAGCAGCATCACATGCGCCGCGCCGGGTCCGTGCCGGCGCAGCGCGGCGAGAAAGCGCTCGGCGGTGCCGGGCGCCTCCGGCGCGAGGTGCATGTCCGAGGCGAACAGCACCGGCTCGCCGTGCGGGATGCGCAGCATCGCGGCGGCCGCGGGTCCGCTTACTTGGCGCCCACCCGGGTCATCGACTGGATGACCACCTGCTCGGCGGGCACGTCGCGGTGCATCCCGGTCGAGGTGGTCTTGACCGCCTTGATCGCGGCCACGGTGTCCATGCCCTGGACCACCTTGCCGAAGACCGCGTAGCCGTGGCCGTCGGGCTGCGGGTGGTTGAGCATCGCGTTGTCGACGACGTTGATGAAGAACTGCGAGGTGGCCGAGTCGGGCACCGAGGTGCGCGCCATCGCCAGCCAGCCGGTGTCGTTCTTCAGGCCGTTCTGCGCCTCGAGCTTGATCGGCGGGTTGGTCGCCTTCTGCTTCATGTCGGGCGTGAAGCCACCGCCCTGGATCATGAAGTTGCCGATCACCCGGTGGAAGATCGTGCCGTCGTAGTGCTTCGAGTCGACGTACTTGAGGAAGTTCTCGACGGTCGCCGGCGCCTTGGCCGGGTAGAGCTCGACGACGATCTCGCCTTTGGAGGTCTTGATCAGCACCTGCGGGTTGGCCTGGGCCGAGGCGCCCTCGGGCACGGCCGCGAGCGAGAGGAGCAGGGCGCCGATCAGCGGGAGGGACTTGGTCATCGTGGGGTCACCTGGGGTGGGGGTTGCGCACCGGGGCGCGGGTTGCGGGAATCGGGTGGCGCGGCCTGCACGCGCGTGAGCATCTCGCGGGCGAGCGCGAGCTTGCGGCGCGCGGACTCGCCGCGGGGATCGAGCCGGCCGGCCTGCTCGTAGGCGCGCGCGGCCAGCTGGAGGTGGATGTCACCGAGGTTCTCGTGCGCGAGCGCGTAGGTCGGCACCGCGCGCACGGACTGCTCGAGCGCCTGGCGCGCGGCATCCCAGTCGCCGCGTCCGGCATGGATCACGGCGAGGTTGTTGTACGGCTCGGGCAGTTCCGGGAAGTCGTCGACCATGCCGCGAAAGACGGTCAGCGCCTCGTCGGTGCGCCCGCGCTCGGCGAGGATCACGCCGCGCAGGAAGCGCAGCTGGGCGCCCCGGGGCTCGGCCTTGAGCGCTGCCTCGGTGAGGGCGAGCGCCTCGTCGCTGCGGCCGGCGCGGTAGGCCGCGATCGCGCCGTCGTAGGGGGTGGTGATCACCGGCCGGACCGGCTCCGGCGCGCCCATCGGATTGGACGTGCCGGGCCCGATGCCCTGGGACTGCGACTGGGACTGGGTCTGGGTCTGGGTCTGTGGCTGAACCTGGGCCTGCGCCTGCGCGCTGGCGCCAGCGAACAAGAGGGCCGCCAGCAGGCGGACGCCCGCCCGCGGGAGGGCCTGCGGTCGCGCTGCTATACTCGACCGATTCGCCGCGGACGCAGCGAGGGCCACCTGTGGAGCCGGTTTCATCCGGCCATTCTAGCAACCCGGCCCCCTGACACCTCGTCCCCGACCGGCACCGCCGCTGCCCGCATGCTCCGCATCCACAATACGCTGACGCGCCGCAAGGAAGACTTCGTCCCGCTCGAGCCCGGCCGGGTGCGGATGTACGTCTGCGGCATCACGGTCTACGACTACTGCCACATCGGCCACGCGCGGATGATGCTGGTGTTCGATCTGGTCGCGCGGTGGCTTCGCGCCAGCGGCTACGGCCTGACCTACGTCCGCAACATCACCGACATCGACGACAAGATCATCCGTCGAGCGGTGCAGAACGGCGAGACGATCGGCGCGCTCACCACCCGCTTCATCGCCGCGATGCACGAGGACCTCGACGCCCTCGGCGTGCTGCGCCCCGACCACGAGCCGCGTGCCACCGAGTACGTGCCGCAGATGCTCGACATCATCGGCCTGCTCGAGAAGAAGGGGCTGGCCTACGCGACGCCCGACGGCGACGTGGACTATGCGGTGCGCCGCTTCGAGGGCTACGGCAAGCTGTCGGGCAAGTCGCTCGACGAGCTGCGCGCCGGCGAGCGCGTGGCGGTCGGCGACGGCAAGCAGGACCCGCTCGACTTCGTGCTCTGGAAGGCCGCCAAGCCCGACGAGCCCGCCGAGGCGAAATGGGCCTCGCCCTGGGGCGCGGGACGTCCGGGCTGGCACATCGAGTGCTCGGCGATGTCCTCGGCGCTGCTCGGCAACACCTTCGACATCCACGGCGGCGGCGCGGACCTGCAGGTCCCGCACCACGAGAACGAGATCGCGCAGAGCGAGGGCGCGCACGGCGGCACCTTCGTGCGCTACTGGATGCACAACGGCTTCGTGCGGGTCGACGACGAGAAGATGTCGAAGTCGCTCGGCAACTTCTTCACGATCCGCGAGGTGCTCGAGCGCTACGACCCCGAGGTGCTGCGCCTGTTCGTGCTGCGCGCGCACTACCGCAGCCCGCTGAACTATTCCGATGCCCACCTCGACGATGCGCGCGCGAGCCTGCTGAGGCTCTACACCGCCCTGTCGACGGGCGCGGCCGGGGCGGCGCAGCCGGCGGGCGAGCCCGACTGGACCCGGCCCGACGGCGTGCGCTTTCGCGAGGCGATGGACGACGACTTCAACACGCCGGTGGCCGTGTCCGTGCTCTTCGAGCTGGCGGGCGAGGTCAACCGCAGCCGCGATGCCGCCGCCGAGCGCCAGCTGCGCGCGCTCGCGGGCGTGCTCGGGCTGCTGGGCGGCGACCGGGATGCGGTGGTGCGCGGCGGGCTGCTCGGTCGGGCCCGGACCGCGGACCGCCTCTCCGACGCCGACATCGATGCGCGCGTCGCGCAGCGCACCGAGGCGAAGAAGGCCCGCCGCTTCGACGAGGCCGACCGCCTGCGCGCGGAACTGCTCGAGCAGGGTGTCGTCCTCGAGGACGGCGCCGGCGGAACCCGGTGGCGGCGCGCCTGACCGGCTCGCCCGGACCGGACCGCGGGCCGTCGGTCGCCTGCAGCCCGGCGTCGCCGCGCGGCACGGGTCGCCCGCCCTCGGAGCGCCCGTCGTGGCGGTGATCGCGCCGCCGGGCACGCGTCCGCCCTGGTGGCCGGACGCCAGCGACGCGCTCGCGGCCTGCGATCCGGTGATGGCCGGCGTCATCACCGCCTGGACCGGACGCGGTCACCTGTCCTCGCGCGGCGACCCGTTCACGACGCTCGCCCGCTCCATCGTCGGCCAGCAGATCTCGGTGAAGGCCGCCCAGGCCGTGTGGCTGCGGTTCGAGAAGGCCGCCGGCACGATGACGCCACAGCGCGTCGCCCGGATGCGACTGACGACGATGACCGGTGCCGGCCTGTCGACGCGCAAGGCCGAGTACGTGCGCGACCTGGCGAAGCATTTTGTCGCCGGATCGGTCGATCCGGCCCACTGGCCGTCGCTCGACGACGAGGCGGTGATCGACGAGCTCGTGCAGGTCCGCGGCATCGGGCGCTGGACAGCCGAGATGTTCCTGATCTTCAATCTGCTGCGGCCCGATGTCTTTCCGCTGGACGACCTCGGTCTGACGAAGGCCCTCGCGATCCACTACAACGACGGGCGTCCGGTCACCCGGGCCGAGGCGCAGGCGCTGGGCGAGCGGTGGCGCCCGTGGCGCACGCTGGCCACCTGGTACCTGTGGCGCAGCCTGGACCCCCTGCCGGTCGATTACTGAGACGACATGAAGACGACGTTCCTTGAGTTCGAGCAGCCGATCGCCGAGCTGGAAGCCAAGATCGACCAGCTGCGCTTCGTGCAGGACGATTCGGCGGTCGACATCGCCGACGAGATCCAGCGGCTCGAGAAGAAGAGCCAGTCCCTCGTCAAGGACACCTACGCGAAGCTGACCCCGTGGCAGGTCGCGCAGGTCGCCCGACATCCGCAGCGGCCGTACACGCTCGACTACATCGCGGCGATGTTCACCGACTTCCACGAGCTGCACGGCGACCGGGCCTACGCGGACGATCCCTCCATCGTCGGCGGACCGGCGCGCTTCAACGGCCTGCCGGTGATGGTCATCGGACACCAGAAGGGCCGCGACACCAAGGACCGCGGCTACCGCAACTTCGGCATGCCGCGCCCCGAGGGGTACCGCAAGGCGCTGCGCCTGATGCGCACCGCCGAGAAGTTCGGCCTGCCGGTCATCACCTTCGTCGACACGCCCGGCGCCTTTCCCGGCATCGGCGCCGAGGAGCGCGGCCAGTCCGAGGCGATCGGCCGCAACCTCTACGCGATGGCCGAGCTGCGCGTGCCGATCGTCACCACGGTGATCGGCGAGGGCGGCTCGGGCGGTGCGCTCGCGATCGCGGTCGCCGACTGCGTGCTGATGCTGCAGCACGCGATCTACTCGGTGATCTCGCCCGAGGGCTGCGCCTCCATCCTCTGGAAGACCGCCGAGAAGGCGCCCGAGGCGGCCGAGACGCTCGGGGTCACGGCGCACCGGCTCAAGGCGCTCGGGCTGATCGACCGGATCGTCAACGAGCCGCTCGGCGGCGCGCACCGCGATCCGGCGCAGATGGCCCAGATGCTCAAGCGCGCGCTCGGCGAGGCGCTGCGCCAGTTCCAGAACGTGCAGACCCCCGAGCTGATCAAGCAGCGCCGCCAGCGCATCCTCGCGTATGGCAAGGTCAAGGAAGTCGGTTGACGCACTGATCGGCGCGGCGCTCGCCGCGCTCGACCCCGGGGGGGCCGACCGCCCCCTCGCCGTCGCCTTCAGCGGCGGACTCGACTCCTCCGTACTGCTG
>CAIUGQ010000513.1 GCA_903898725.1 uncultured Burkholderiales bacterium
CCGCGCGCGAGGTCGACGCACGCTTCGGCCGCGTCGACGCGCTGGTGAACAACGCCGGTGTCGCGGTCTTCGAGCACATCCAGAAGACCAGCTTCGCACAGTGGCGCGACGTGATGGCGACCAACCTCGACGGCGTGTTCCTGTGCGTGCAGGTGTTCGGCGCCCGCATGCAGGCACGTGGGCGCGGCGCGATCGTCAACGTCGCATCCATCTCGGGCCTGCGTGCGAGCACGATGCGCGTGGCCTACGGTACCAGCAAGGCAGCGGTGATCCACCTGACGAAGCAGCAGGCGGTCGAGCTGTCGCACTACGGCGTGCGCGTGAACGCCATCGCGCCGGGTCCGGTCGACACCGAGATGGCGAAGCGGGTGCATACCGCCGCCATCCGCGCCGACTATCACGATGCGATCCCGCTGGCGCGCTACGGCGGCATGCACGAGATGGCCGAGGTGGTCGGCTTCCTGTGCAGCGACGCGGCGAGCTACGTGAACGGCCAAGTGATCGCGGTCGACGGCGGCTTCGACGCGGCCGGCGTCGGTCTGCCGACGCTGCGGCGGGACCTCGGGACCGCGGGCTGATCGGTCGCCGGGCCGGCGCCCGGATCCCGGGCAAGGCCCCCGTCGCGTCGACGGATGGGTTCTCGGACGTGAAGGGCTCGGGCATACTCGCGGACCGGTCGGGCCAGTGCACGACATCCGGGGCTGGCTTAGTCGGGCCCCAGGCGTCGCGGACGTCCGCCCGGATCCAACGATCCGAGGAGACATTTCCCATGAGATTCGCCCGTCCGGCGCTGACCGCGCTTGTCGTAGCCCTGCTCGCCGCCTGCGGCAGCGATGATTCCGGCCCGGCCACCGGCGCCCTGGTCGGCAGTCCGACCACCGTCGGCACGCTGCCGAAGGCCGCGCTCTCCGCGCCCTGCGACGTCAAGGTCGTGGGCCTCGACTACACGACGCCGGCTGTCCGGGCGGGCGTGACCTCGAACGCATCGGCCGGCCTGCTCGTGCCCGAAGGCACGGCCGCGGCCTGCCGCGGACCGTTCCCGCTGATCGCCTACGCACGCGGCACCGAGGTCGACAAGCGGCGCACCATGGCCAGCATGACCGACGGCGAGATGCTCGGCATGGCCCAGTTCTTCGCCTCCTGGGGCTATGTCGTCGTCGCGACCGACTACCTCGGTTTCGCGAAGTCGGCCCATGCGTACCACCCCTACCTGCACTCGGACTCCGAGGCCACCGCGGTGGTCGATTCGATCCGTGCGGCCCGCGCCTATGCGCAGACCAACGTGATCCCGCTGTCCGGCAAGGTGATGCTCTACGGCTACTCGCAGGGCGGGCATTCGTCGCTGGCGACCCAGAGGGCGATCGAGACCTCGCCGTCGCTGCGGAGCGAGATCCAGATCGCGGCGGCCGGTCACGGTGCGGCACCCAGTGCGCTCGGCACGGCGCTGCGCAGCGGTGCCGAGATCGCGGGCGGGCAGTTCTTCGTCCCGTTCCTGATCACCGCCTGGCAGAAGGTCTACGGCGACGTCTACACGACGACGTCGGACATCTTCAAGGCACCCTACGCGAGCTACATCGAGAACCTGCTGCCCTCGCCGACGGACACCTACACGACCCTGGTGACCAGCGGCAAGCTGCCCGCGACCACCTACAACGACCTGATGTTCCAGCCGACCTTCGTGCCGGCGCTGCAGAACGGCACCAGCCCGGTCATCCGTGCCGCGCAGCGCAACGACCTGGTCGCCTCGGGCTGGAACCCGTCCTCGCAGACGCGCTTCTGCGCCGGCAGCGGTGACCCGACCGTGCTGTACGCGACGGCGCAGAAGCTGGCGCTCGACAAGTGGGGCACCCTGCCCAACGTCAGCTCGCGTGACGTCGATCCCGAAGTGCAGGCCGCAGCCGCGGCGCAGAGCCTGACGCAGGCCCAGCTGCTCGCCGCCTACCACGGTGCACTCGCGCCGGCGGTGTGCCTGGGCGACATGCGGGCGTACTTCGACGCGCGTCGCTGACGCGCGGAGCACGGCCTGCGCGTCGCTGACGCGCGGAGCAAGGCCTGCGCGTCGCTGACGCGCGGCGCCGGCCGGCCGGGATCCTTCCAGGATCCTGCAGCCGGCGTTCCGACCCGGACGCACCGCCACGCGGTCCGTCCGGGGCCTTCGCTACAGTGCGGGGATGGAGACACGGCTGCTCGCGCTGTCGCGCCGCATCGATCCCGCTGCCCGCTCGGTGCAGCGCCTGGATCGCCTGTCGGGCGGTGCCAACAACGAGACCTGGGCGTTCGAGTCGGTCGGGCCGACCGGCGCGCAGCCGCTGATCCTGCGCCGCAAGGCCGGCGGCGGCACCGGCATCCGCGCGCCTGACGATCCCGACGACGCTGCCATCGCGCCGGAGACCGAAGCGCAGGTGCTGCGGGCGGTCGCTGCGGCGGGCGTGCCGGTGCCGGCCGTCCGGGCGGTGCTCGAGCCGTCCGACGGGCTGGGCCGGGGCTTCGTGATGGACCGCGTGGCCGGAGAGACCCGCCCGAAGCGGCTGCTGCACGACGCGGCCTTCGCCGACGCGCGCCGCGTCGTGCTGCACGACTGCGGCCGCGCACTCGCGGCCTTGCACGCCGCGCCCGTGACGTCGCTCCCGCCACTGCGCGCCACGTCGGCCGCGGCCGAGCTCGCCTTGTGGGAGCGTCGCTGGCGGACCCACCGTGGCGCCCGTCCGGTCTTCGAGCTCGCGCTGCGCTGGCTGCACGAGCACCAGCCCGGACCGCCCTCGCGGCCGGTGCCGCTGCACGGCGACTTCCGCACCGGCAACCTGCTGCTCGATGCACACGGCCTGCGCGCGGTGCTCGACTGGGAGCTGGCCTGCATCGGTGACCCGATGGCGGACCTCGGCTGGTTCTGCGTCGCCTCCTGGCGCTTCGGTGAGCTCGACGCGGTCGCCGGCGGATTCGGCCCGCTCGACGATCTGCTCGCCGGCTATCGCGCCGCCGGCGGCGAGGCCGACGCGGACCGGGTGCGATACTGGGAAATGCTGGGGACGTTCCGCTGGGGCGTGATGTGCCTCGACATGGCCGAGGCCTGGCGCGCCGGACGCGACCGGTCGGTCGAGCGCACGGCCGTCGGACGGCGTGCGTCCGAGACCGAGCTCGACCTGCTGCGGCTGCTCGCGCCGCGGCACTGAGTGCGGCGGCGCTGGAGGGCGGGGGAGAGACGCGATGGAGACGAAGCCGGGTGCTGCCGAGCTGATCGAGGCCGCGATCGAGTCGATCCGCGGTGAGCTGCTGCCTGCCTTGAGCGGGCGAGCGGCCTTCCAGGCGCGCGTGGTCGTCACCGTGCTCGACACGGCGCGCCGCGAGATCCTGCAGGCGCCAGGGGCCGACACGGCCGAACTCGCCCGGTTGCGGCGGCTGCTCGCGACGGATGACGCACCGAAGGCGGCCCCCGACATAGCCCCCGACCTCGCCCCCGGCCCCGCCCCCGACAGTGCCCCCGACAAAG
>CAIUGQ010000514.1 GCA_903898725.1 uncultured Burkholderiales bacterium
TTCGCGCTCGCCTGCGACTGGCGGGTGATGGACCGCGACGCCTACTTCATCGTGCCCGAGGTGCGCATCGGCATGAACCTGCAGTGGAACACCGTGCCGCGGCTGGTCTCGCTGGTGGGCCCGGCGCGCGCCAAGCGGATCACGCTGCTGTGCGAGAAGATCCACGCGCCCGAGATCTTCGCCTGGGGTCTGGTCGATCGGCTGTCCGACGTTCCGGGCGGCTCGGTGGACCTCGCGCTCGAGTGGGCCGGCATCGTCGCGGAGTTCGACCCGCTGACGGTGCGGATGGTCAAGGAGGCGATCACGGTGACCGCGTCGGCGCTGGACCGCGGGCTGAGCTACGCCGACGCCGACCAGAGCATGCTCGGATCGTCGCTGAACGCGGCGCTGCGCAAGGTGCCGGGGAAGGACACGCGCGGTTGAGGCGGGCGCGCCCTCAGGCCCCAGGCCGGGGCGCGCGGGACGCGGCCGCTCAGAGCGCGTCGTACTTCGCGCTGCGCCCCCGGGCCTTGCCCACCGGGTACTTCACCGCGTTCAGCACGAGCTTGTCGCGTGCCGCCTGCGCGAGGTCCACGTCGAGCCGGTCGGCGAGCCTGACCAGGTAGAGCAGCACGTCGGCCATCTCGAGCCGCACCGCCGCGAGCGTCTCGGGCGGCAGCGCCTGCGACTGCGCCTCGCTCAGCCACTGGAAGGGCTCGAGCAGCTCGGCCGCCTCGACCGACAGCGCGGCCGCGAGGTTCTTCGGCGCGTGGAACTGCTCCCAGTCGCGCTCGGCGGCGAACACCCGCAGCGCGTCGCGCAGCGCGATCAGCGGGTCGCCGCCGGCGCTGCTGCCGGGGGCCACGCCCGATCCGTCGTCGGCGCCGCCCATCTCAGAACGTGATGACCTTGTCGGCCCACACCGTCGACTTCGCCAGATCACCCAGCGTGCCGATCGCGGTGCCCGGGATCAGCGGCAGCTCGGCGATGCCGCGGGCCAGCGCGCAGGTGCGGCACACCTTGATCGACACGCCGTGGTTCACCAGGGTCTCGACCATGCCCTGCAGGCCGTTGGTGGCGCCGTCGACCTGGTTGGGCAGCGCGAGCACGGTGCCGTCGGACATCAGGAACACGCGCACCTCGGGGCGGTGATCGTCGAGGCCGATGAGCGCGGAGGCCACGCGCAGCGCGGACAGGCAGCGCTCGCTGCCATACGGCGGGGCGTGGATGACGATGAGGATCTTCTGCATGGGGACGGTCTCCGTTCGGATACCGGATCATCGCTCATTGCGACTGCCCGGTCCGCCCGTCCGCCGCGCGCCGGCATGACGCGGATCAACCGAGTCGAGGCCGCCGGGTGGCCGGCAGGCGGATCGACGTGACGCGCCCTGCCCGGGAGGCGGGCCGAACGCTCAGCCGAAGGCCAGCACCGCGATCAGCCCCAGCACCTGCACCACCCCCACCGCCGTCACCGTGCGCACGGTGAAGCGCCGCTGCGAGTCGAGCGCATCGGAGACCACACGCTCGACACGCTCGGTGCGCCGCTTCTGCGACCCGAGCGCCGAGCGCAGCGACCAGGTCGACATCTCGACGTCCTGGCGCAGCTTGAGGTTGGCGGCGATCGCGGCATCGGCGAGGCGGTCGTCCTGGACGCGGGTGCGTTCGGCGAGCACGCGGATCGCATCGACCACCGTCTCGAGGTCCGCGCGGCACATCGCGATCGCCTCGGCGGTGACCTTGAGCTGCGCCTCGGCCGTGTCGCGCTGCACCTGCGCGGCCTCGTCGAGCCGCTGCTGCAGCACGGTCAGGCCGTCGTGCAGCCAGTCGTGCATCTCGGCGCGCTGCGTGCCGAGCTGCAGGCGCTGGGTCTCGAGCTCGTCGCGCATCGACTCGGTGGTCCGACGCTGGCGCTCGATGCAGGCCTCGACGCGCTCGCCGAGCTCGGCGAGACGCCCGACGACGTCCTGACCGGCGTCGGGCGGGGCCTGGCGCAGCCGCTCGAAGGCCGACCCCGCCAGCACCTCGCGCTCGGTCGCCGAGCCCGTCGCGCGCGCGGCCACGAAGGCCTTCACCGCCTCGGCGCCCCCGAAGCGCTGCGCCTCGTTCAACTCGATCATCACCGCGGCCATGTGCACGACTCCTTCGGACCCGGCGCTCGCCGGGGACGGACTCCGGCCGATCCGGCGCGTCCGCGCGTGCACCCGACCCGTTTGGGTGAACGCACGTCTCGAACGGTGCCGCCAGGCTGGACCTGGCTCCAACCGACGCGGTCGGACGGTCGACACCGACCGTCGGCCGGTCTCAAGTCGTGCCTAAGTCCCTCGACGCACCGTCGCCATGGTGCGACGGACCGGCGCACAACTCGGCCGGGATGTCGGCCGGGATGCCGGAACGCGGGTTCGACGCGCCGCACCGGCGGGTGCGATGCTCGGGCCGTCCACCACGAGGAGACCCGCATGGCGATCTACGAACTGCGCACCTACGACATCATCGTCGGCAA
>CAIUGQ010000515.1 GCA_903898725.1 uncultured Burkholderiales bacterium
ATCAACGGGATGATGACCCTCTCCGGCGCCTGGCACAAACTGCGCGAGGACCCGATCCTGAAATTCCTCATCGTGTCGCTGTCGTTCTACGGCATGTCCACGTTCGAGGGCCCGATGATGTCGATCAAGACGGTCAACGCGCTGTCGCACTACACGGACTGGACCATCGGCCACGTGCACTCGGGTGCGCTCGGCTGGGTCGGCCTGATCTCGATGGGCTCGCTCTACTACCTGATCCCGCGCCTCTTCGGCAAGGAGAAGATGTACAGCATCCGTGCGATCGAGGTGCACTTCTGGGTGGCCACCATCGGCATCGTGCTCTACGCGGTCTCGATGTGGATCAGCGGCGTGACCCAGGGCCTGATGTGGCGCGCGGTCGAGCCCGACGGCACGCTGACCTACTCGTTCGTCGAGTCGGTCAAGGCCAGCTACCCGTACTACTACGTCCGGCTCATCGGCGGCCTGCTGTACTTCACCGGCATGCTGATCATGGCCTGGAACGTCGCCAAGACCATCGCCGGTGCGCAGCCGGTGGACGCGACCGTGCTCGCCCCCGAGCCGGCCCACGCCTGACGCGACGAGGAGAACGAACATGGCACTGACCCACGAGAAGATCGAGACCAACACCTTCCTGCTGATCGTCCTGACCCTGCTGACGGTCGCGATCGGCGGGCTGGTGGAGATCGTCCCGCTCTACTTCCAGAAGTCCACCACCGAACCGGTGCAGGGGCTGCAGCCCTACGACGCGATGCGGCTGGCCGGGCGCGACATCTACCAGCGCGAGGGCTGCTACAACTGCCACTCGCAGATGGTGCGTCCGTTCCGGGCCGAGACGCTGCGCTACGGTCCGTACTCGGTCGCCGGCGAGTTCGTCTGGGACCACCCGTTCCAGTGGGGCAGCAAGCGCACCGGACCGGACCTGGCCCGCGTCGGCGGACGCTACAACGACGAGTGGCATCGGGCGCACCTGATCAACCCGCGCGACCTGGTGCCCGAGTCGAACATGCCGGGCTATCCGTGGCTCGCGAAGAACGCGGTCGATCACACGACGATCGCGGCGCACATGTCGGCACTGCGCAAGGTCGGCGTGCCGTACACGGACGAGGACATCGCGAAGGCGCCCGAGGTCGTGCGCGGCAAGACCGAGATGGAGGCGCTGATCGCGTACCTCCAGGGCCTCGGCACCGTGATCAAGTAAAGGAGCGTCGACGTGGACGTCAACGTGCTGCGCGGTGTCATCACCGCGATCTCCCTCGCCTGCTTCGTCGGGATCGTCATCTGGGCCTACTCGCCGCGCAACAAGGCGCGACTCGAGCAGGACGGACGCATCCCGCTCGACGACTGAGAAGAACGGAAGGAATCCGATCATGGCTGATTTCACGAGTGGGTTCTGGTCGTCGTTCATCACGATCGCCACCATCGTCTCCATCGTCTTCTGTCTGCTGCTGCTGCTCATCAACAGCAAGAAGCCGGCGAAGACCGCCGACAACACCACCGGCCACGTCTGGGACGGCGACCTGCGTGAGGCGAACAATCCGCTGCCGCGCTGGTGGAGCGGGCTGTTCGTCATCACGATCGTCTTCGCGGCGATCTACCTGTGGCTGTACCCGGGGCTGGGGTCCAACGCGGGCGCCGCAAAATGGTCGGCACACGGCCAGTACGACGCCGAGAAGCAGGCGCTCGACGCCGAGATGGCGCCGCTCTACGCCAAGTACCAGCAGCAGCCGATCCCGTCCCTGATCGGCGACCCGCAGGCCCGGGCGATCGGCGAGCGCCTGTTCCTCGCAAACTGCGCGCAGTGCCACGGCTCGGACGCACGCGGTGCCAAGGGCTTCCCGAACCTCACCGACGGTGACTGGCTGTACGGCAACGCCCCCGAGCAGATCGTGCAGACGCTCGCCCGCGGCCGCAACGGCGTGATGCCCGCGCTCGGCGCCGCGGTCGGCGGTGCCCCCGAGATCGACCAGCTCGCCCAGTACGTGCTGTCGCTGTCGGGCAGCGCCACCGATTCGGTCAAGGCCGAGCTCGGCAAGCCGCGGTTCGCGGTCTGCGCGGCCTGCCACGGTGCCGACGGCAAGGGCAACCAGGCCCTCGGCGCGCCGAACCTCACCGACCGGATCTGGCTGCACGGCGGCGGGCTGCAGCAGGTCGTCTCGATCATCACCCAAGGCAAGGACAACATGATGCCGGCGTGGGACACGAAGCTGACCGAAGGCCAGATCCACGTGCTCGCCTCGTACGTGCTGGGGCTGTCGCAGCGCGCACCGGCCACCGCCTCCAAGTGACCCGGCATCCCCCGACCTGTTGCACCGTTCCGAGCACCCGATGGCCGAAGTCCGCAAGGTGATCCCGATCCAGCCCGCCGCCGGCGACGACGACGGCGGGCTGTTCTCGCTCTACCAGGCGCACCGCAAGATCTACCCGCGTGCCGTCACCGGCCTGTTCGCCCGACTGCGCTGGGCCGCGGTGCTGTTCACCCAGATCATCTTCTACGGCCTGCCGTGGCTGACCTGGAACGGGCGGCAGGCGGTGCTCTTCGACCTCGGTGCGCGCAAGTTCTACCTGTTCGGGGTGGTGCTCTGGCCGCAGGACTTCGTCTACCTGGCCGGCCTGCTGGTGGTCGCCGCGCTGTCGCTGTTCTTCTTCACTGCGGTCGCCGGCCGCCTGTGGTGCGGCTACGCCTGCCCGCAGACGGTCTACACCGAGCTCTTCATGTGGATCGAGCGGCACGTCGAGGGCGACCGGACGGCTCGCATGAAGCTCGACGCCTCGCCGATGTCGTTCGCCAAGCTGCGCACGAAGGCGACGAAGCACGCGCTGTGGCTCGCGCTCGCGCTGCTCACCGGCTTCACCTTCATCGGCTACTTCGCACCGATCCGGGAGCTGGGCAGCGAGGTGCTCGCGTTCTCGCTCGGCCCGTGGCAGTGGTTCTGGATGCTGTTCTATTCGTTCGCGACCTGGGGCAACGCCGGCTTCATGCGCGAGCAGGTCTGCAAGTACATGTGTCCGTACGCGCGCTTCCAGGGCGCGATGTTCGACAAGGACACGATGATCGTGACCTACGACGCCGAACGCGGCGAGCCGCGCGGCTCGCGCTCGAAGAAGGCCGATCCGACGGCGGCGGGACTCGGCAGCTGCGTCGACTGCACGCTGTGCGTCCAGGTCTGCCCGACCGGCATCGACATCCGCAATGGGCTCCAGTACGAATGCATCGGCTGCGCGGCCTGCGTCGACGTGTGCGACACGGTGATGGACAAGATGGGCTATCCGCGCGGCCTGGTGCGCTACGCGACGCAGAACGGCATGGCCCGGCACCTCGGACGCTCGGGCATGCTGCGCAACGTGCTGCGTCCGCGCGTGCTGGTCTACGGCACGCTGCTCGGCGTGCTGGTGGTCGCCCTCTTCGGCTCGCTCGCGGTGCGCAACCCGCTGCGGGTCGACGTGATCCGGGACCGCAACGCGCTCGCGCGGATCGTCGATGCCGGTGACATCGAGAACACCTACCGGCTTCACTTCATGAATGCGTCGGAAGCGCCGCACCGGCTGCGGGTGACGGTCGAGGGACTCGACGGCATCCGTCTGGCGAGCCCTCGCGAATACGACGTCGCGCCGGCGTCGAACCGTGCGGTGCCGATCAGCGTCCAGATCCCGCCCGGCGTCGGCACGCCGGGGTCGAACCCGATTCGCTTCGTCGTGGAGGCGATCGACGATCCGTCGCTCGCCCGCAGCGAGAAAGCGGCTTTCATGGTCCCGCGCTGAGCGCGCGGACCGATACAGGAGACACCCATGGCTGCAACCCCGATCGTCCCCGTCCGCCCGGCCTGGCGCGAACCGCTGGTCTGGCTGGTGGTCGGCATCCCCGCGGCGACCGTCGTCGCCGGCGTGGTCACCTGGTGGATCGCCGCGCAGCGGGCCGACAGCAACGTCGCCGACGACTACTACAAGCGTGGGCTGGCCATCAACCGCTCGCTCGAGCGCGAGTCGCGCGCGAAGGCGCTCGGACTGCGCGCCGAGGTGTCGCTGACCGGCGAGAACGACCTGCGGCTGCGGTTGACCGGCGGCGCCGTCCTGCCGCCCACCGTCACCGTGATGCTCACCCATCCGGTCCGTGCCGAGCAGGACCGCAGGCTGTCGGTCGACCGTCAGGCCGACGGGGTCTACCGGATCGTCGCACCGCAGGTGAGCGCGGGCACCTGGGACATCTCGATCGAGGCCCAGGACTGGCGCATCGCGGCCCGGCACATCGCGCTGCGCGACGGCACGGTGGTCGCCGTGTCGGCCGACGGCCGCGTCGACTGAGGGGAGGCCGCCGTGCCCCGCAACCCGCGCGAATGGATCGCGGTGCTGTGGCCCGCGTTCGTCTCGGCCTGCGTGCTGGAGATGGTCGTGTTCGCGGCGTTCGACCCGCACGACTTCAACCTGTTCGGCTGGCAGATCGACGCCGAGCAGCGCGATGCGGTCTACTCGATGGCGTTCTTCGCGTTCTGGGCGATCGGCACCGGCACCGGCATGGTCACCTGGGCGCTGTCGCGCTCGTCCGAGGAGATCAACCGCTGGCAGCGCCGCGTGCCGCTGACCCTGCCGCTGCCGGGCGCGCCGCCGAACCCGGACTATCGCGGTCCGAACCCGCCGCCGAGCGTACCGCCCGGTTCGGCATGAACACCGCTCGCCTGCTTCGGATCCGACGATGAGCCTGCTCGTGCTGCTCGCGACGGCCGCCTCGCTCGGCCTGCTGGGCGGGCTGCACTGCGTGGCCATGTGCTCGGCGCTGCAGCGCGTCGCGGTGCACGGTCTCGGCGGGCCGCCCGGCGGGTCGCGCGGGACGCCGTCCGCCGCGGCGTCGTTCGCGCGGCCGATCGCGCGACACATCCCGCTGCAGCCGGTCGACGCGGTCTCGGGCCGTGCGCTGGCCGTCGCCCTGCCCCGGTCTGACGACCTCGCCTTCCATGCCGCGCGCCTGCTGGGCTATGCCGCGCTCGGCGCTGCGGTCGGCAGCGGCTCCTGGCTGCTGCGCTGGGGCGCCGACACGCTGCCGCTGATGCGCCCGCTGTGGGGCACGCTGAACGTGGGGCTGCTGGCCCTCGGCCTCGCGCTGCTGGTGCTCGGGCGTCAGCCGGCCTGGATCGATTCGCTCGGCCTGCGGGCCTGGCGCGCCGGCGGCTCGCGGCTCGGCGCATCGGTCGGACGCGGACGCCCATGGGTCGCGGGGGCCGCCTGGGCGCTGGTGCCCTGCGGACTGCTGTACTCGGCGCTCGCCACCGCCGCGCTCGCGAGCGACCCGATCCGCGGGGCGCTCGCGATGCTGGCGTTCGGCGCCGGCACCTCGGTCCACCTGCTCGGCGCGCAGTGGCTGCTGGACGTGCTGGCACGCGGCTCCGCCGCACGGGCGGCCCGTATCGAGACGATCGGAATGCGGGTGGGGGGCGCGATGCTGGCCGTGATGGCGATCGCGGCGCTGCTCGCGCTGGCGCTCGGCCAGCCGCACCCCTTCTGCGCGAGCTGAGTCGGGCGGGTTCGGCGCAGGTGCCGAACCGACGCCGGTTTCAGTTCACTCGGGCGCGCAGGTGGCACCCGCGATGTCGCGAAGCCGCGTGGGCTCGTCGATGCGCAGCCGCTTCTGCTCGACGGTGATCACGCCGTCGTCCTGCAGCTTGGAGAACGTCCGGCTGACCGTCTCGAGCTTGAGCCCGAGGTAGTTGCCGATCTCCTCGCGGGTCATCCGCAGGATGAACTCGCGCGGCGAGAACCCGCGCTGGGCGAAGCGCTGCGAGAGGTTCAGCACGAAGGTGGCGATGCGCTGCTCGGCGCGCATCGTGCCCAGCAGCATCATCACGCCCTGATCGCGGACGATCTCGCGCGAGAGCACCCGGTGCAGCTGGCGCTGCAGGCCGTTGAACTCGCGCGTGAGCGACTCGAGCTTCTCGAACGGCACGACGCAGACCTCGGCATCCTCCAGCGCGATCGCGTCGCACTGGAAGGCGGCCGCGCTGATGGCGTCGAAGCCGAGGATGTCACCCGGCATCGGGAAGCCGGTGACCTGTTCGCGGCCGTCATCGGAGGTGACTCGGGTCTTGAAGAAGCCGAGGCGGATCGGGTAGACGGCATCGAAGCGATCGCCGGCGCGAAACAGCGGTTCGCCCCGCTTGACGCGGCGCCGCGTCGCGACCATGCCGGTCAGGCGATCGAGCTCGGTCGGGCTCAGGCCCTCGACCAGGCAGATGTCATGCAGGCCACAGTCGCCGCAGTTCACGGCGTGGGTGACCGCACCGGCTGCGGCCTTGACCGCAGGAATCGGATGCGCTGACACGATTTCTTTCTCCCCGTTTGCGGTCGATTCTAGTCGAGTTTGACGAGAATCAAATCCCCCGAAAGAGGCGGGTGCGAGAGTCGAGTTCATGCACCCGCTCGCACTCCAGCCCCGGCCCTCGGCCAACGACCCCGGCGGCTCGATCGCGCCCCGGGCCGAACTGATCGAACGCTTCGACGTGGCCGGACCGCGATACACCTCGTATCCGACGGCGGACCGCTTCGTCGAGGCCTTCGACGCGTCCAGCCTGGACCAGTGGCTCGGGCAGCGGGCCGCGCTCGGCTGGCATCAGCCGCTCTCGGTCTACGTGCACGTGCCCTTCTGCGCGTCGGTCTGCTACTACTGCGCGTGCAACAAGATCGTCACGAAGGACCGCGATCGGGGTCGCGCCTACGTGGAAGACCTGATGCGCGAAGTCGAGATCTATGGTGAGCGTCTCGGGCGACGCGAGCCGGTGAGCCAGATGCACTTCGGCGGCGGCACGCCCACCTTCCTCGACGGCGCCACGCTGCAGTCGGTGATCGACGGGCTCGAGCGGGTGTTCGCCTTCACGCCGCAGGCCGAGCGCTCGATCGAGGTCGATCCGCGCACCGTCGACGTCGCCCGCCTGCGCGAGCTGCATGGTCAGCGCTTCAACCGGCTGAGCTTCGGCGTGCAGGACTTCGACGGCGACGTGCAGGCGGCGGTGCACCGCGTGCAGTCGACCGAGCAGGTCTTCGAGCTGACGCGCGCCGCCCGCGAGATCGGCTTCGAGTCGGTGAACGTCGACCTGATCCACGGACTGCCCCGGCAGAGCGAGGCCACCTTCCGCAAGACGCTGGAGACGCTCGTCGAGCTGCGTCCGGACCGGGTCGCCGTCTACGGCTACGCGCACCTGCCCGAGCGCTTCAAGCCGCAGCGGCGCATCCACACCGTCGAGCTGCCCCCGGCCCGCGACAAGCTCGCGATGATGCGCCTGGCGATCCAGATGCTGACGGAGAACGGCTACGTCTACATCGGGATGGACCACTTCGCCCTGCCCGACGACGCGCTCGCCGTCGCGCAGCGCCGCGGCATGCTGCACCGGAACTTCATGGGGTACACGACCCAGCCCGACTGCGACATGCTCGGCCTGGGTGTCTCGGCGATCGGCCGCATGGGGCCGAGCTACGCGCAGAACTTCCGCACGCTCGACGAGTACAGCGACGCGGTGCGGGCCGGGCGCCTGCCGATCCACCGCGGCTACGAGCTGAGCCGCGACGACATGCTCCGGCGCAGCGCGATCATGTCGATCATGTGCAGCGGCGAGGTGTCCTTCGCGGCACTCGAGACCAGCTTCCTGATCGACACCAAGCTCGCGTTCAGCGAGGAGATCGGCCGGCTGCGCGAGTTCCAGGACCTCGGCCTGGTCCGGATCGATCAGGACGGCATCGCCGTGACCGCACAGGGGCGCTACTTCGTGCGCGCGATCGCGATGGTGTTCGACCGCTATCTGCGCGCTCAGATGCAGCGCGGTTCGTACTCGCGGGTGCTCTAGGCGGCGCCGCGGCCGCGGCGCCGCGGCCGCTCAGGCGCGCGCCTCGAGCGCGGCCACCGCCGGCAGCTCACGGCCTTCGAGGAACTCCAGGAAGGCACCGCCGCCGGTCGAGATGTAGTCGACCTGCTCGGTGATGCCGAACTTCGAGATCGCGGCGAGCGTGTCGCCGCCGCCGGCGATCGAGAAGCCGGGCGAAGCCGCGATGGCGCGTGCGAGCGCCTCGGTGCCGTGGGAGAACGCCACGAACTCGAAGACACCGACC
Organism: uncultured Burkholderiales bacterium; assembly: GCA_903898725.1. Taxonomy (GTDB): domain Bacteria; phylum Pseudomonadota; class Gammaproteobacteria; order Burkholderiales; family Burkholderiaceae_E; genus UBA4615. The sequence continues at coordinate 8,086 of CAIUGQ010000515.1, forward strand.
GGACCGTTCCAGACGATCGTGCCGGCCTGGGCGAGCTGCGCGGCGAGTCGACCGGCGGTCTGCGGGCCGATGTCGAGGATCAGGTCGTCGGCGGCGACGTCGGCGACCGCCTTGACGGTCGCCGGCGCATCGGCGGCGAAGGCCTTCGCGACGACGACGTCGGTCGGGATCGGCACCTCGGCGCCGCGCGCCTTCATCATCTCGATGATCGCGCGCGCCTCGTCGAGCAGTTCGTGCTCGGCCAGGGACTTGCCGATCGGCAGGCCGACCGCGGCCATGAAGGTGTTCGCGATGCCGCCGCCCACGATCAGGCCGTCGACCTTGGCCGCCAGCGACTTCAGGATCGTGAGCTTGGTCGACACCTTGGAGCCGGCGACGATCGCCACCAGCGGATGCCGGGGCGCGCCCAGCGCACGGCCGAGCGCATCGAGCTCGGCCGCCATCAGCGGGCCCGCGCAGGCGACCGGCGCGAAGCGGGCGATCCCGTGGGTGGTCGCCTCGGCCCGGTGCGCGGTGCCGAAGGCGTCGTTGACGTAGACGTCGCACAGCGCGGCCATCCGGCGCGCGAGCCCTTCGTCGTCCTTCTTCTCGCCCTTGTTCGTGCGGCAGTTCTCGAGCAGGACGACCTCGCCCGGCGCGACCGCGAAGCCGCCGTCGACCCAGTCCTGCTGCAGCCGCACCGGACGGCCCAGCAGCTCGGCCAGGCGCACGGCGATCGGCGCCAGCGAGTCCTCGGGACGCAGCACGCCTTCGGTGGGGCGGCCCAGGTGCGAGGTGACCATGACCGCCGCGCCCGCTTTCACGCAGTGCTCGATCGCCGGCACCGAGGCGCGGATCCGCGTGTCGTCGGTGATGGCACCGGCATCGTCCTGGGGCACGTTGAGGTCGGCGCGGATGAACACCCGCTTGCCGTTCAGGTCCAGGTCGCCGAGTCGCTTGAAACGCATCATGGTCGTTCGTCGCAGGGGTTGGAGAGGAAGGAGGGACAGCGTGGCCGTGCGGCGCGCCGTCCCGGTCGATTCTAGCCGGTCGCAGATGGACCGCCGGTCGGCGACGGGCGTCATTCGTCGCGACAACGTGACGCAGCGCACGCTCCCGCACGATCCTGCGCTCAAGCGTCGCAGCGCGATGCCGAAGATCTACCGTGCGGCCCCATGGCCGGGTTCGAGGAAGCGCTAGAGATGGAAGTGGTGATCGTCGACGACAATCCGGTCAATCTGACCGTGATGGAGCATCTGGTGGGCCGTGTCGACGGGGCCGAGCCGCGCATCTTCCGTCGCAGCGAGGAAGGGCTCTCGTGGTGCCGGGAGCACGACCCGGACCTCGTCATCGTCGACTACCAGATGCCCGACATCGACGGGCTGACCTTCATCGAGCGGATGCGCGCCCTGCCCGGCCGCGTCGAGCTGCCGCTGCTGATGGTCACCGCCAACACCGACCGCGACCTGCGCCGCCAGGCACTCGAGGCCGGTGCGACCGATTTTCTGCACAAGCCGGTCGACCGCGCCGAGTTCACCGCGCGGGTGCGCAACATGCTGCGGCTGCGGGGCATGACCCGCCGCCTGACCGACCGTGCCATCGAGCTCGAGCATGCCGTGGCGAAGGCCACCCGCGCGATCGCGATGACCGAGCGCGACACCTTGCTGTGTCTGGCGCGCGCGGCCGAGTTCCGCGACCCCGAGACGGGTGCGCACGTGCTGCGCATGGCCGAGTACTCGAAGACGCTGGCCGCCGCGCTCGGCTACGACGACGAGTTCCAGACGCTGATCCGCAAGGCCGCGCCGCTGCACGACGTCGGCAAGCTCGGCACGCCCGACCTGATCCTG
>CAIUGQ010000516.1 GCA_903898725.1 uncultured Burkholderiales bacterium
AGCCGAAGTCGCCGACCCGGTTGACCAGGAAGGCCTTCAGGTTCGCGTAGATCGCGGTCGGCTTCGTGTACCAGAAGCCGATCAGCAGGTACGACACCAGGCCCACCGCTTCCCAGCCGAAGAACAGCTGCAGGAAGTTGTTGGACATCACCAGCATCAGCATCGAGAAGGTGAACAGGCTGATGTAGGCGAAGAAGCGCTGGTAGCCGTCGTCGTCCTTCATGTAGCCGATGGTGTAGATGTGCACCATCAGCGACACCGAGGTCACGACGCACATCATCGTGGCCGTCAGGCTGTCGATCAGGAAACCGACCTCGAACTTGATGCCGTCGACGACCGCCCAGGTGTAGAGCGGGCCGTTGAAGGTGTTGCCGGCGAGGACGTCGCGCAGCACGGTGATCGAGGCCAGCAGCGAGACCAGCACGCCGAGGATCGTCACCACGTGGCTGAGCGTGCGGCCGAGCACCCGGCCGAACAGCCCGGCGAGGAGTGCACCGACCAGCGGGGCGAACGGAACGAGCAGGTAGGACGTCTTCATCTTGTTTTCTCTTCCCTGCGGCCGTCAGCCCTTGAGGGCGTCCAGGTCCTCGACGTTGATCGTGTCGAGGTTACGGAACAGCACCACCAGGATCGCCAGGCCGATCGCCGACTCGGCGGCGGCCACCGTGAGGATGAAGAACACGAAGATCTGGCCCGCCGCATCGCCGAGGAAGTGCGAGAAGGCGATGAAGTTCAGGTTGACCGCCAGCAGCATCAGCTCGATCGCCATCAGGATGATGATGACGTTGCGCCGGTTCAGGAAGATCCCGACGACGCTGATCGCGAACAGGATCGCGCCGAGCACCAGGTAGTGCGCGAGGGTGATGGTCATTTCTGCGGCTCGGTGGCGGTGGGCGCGGCGGGGGACGCGCCGGCATCCGGCGCGGTCGCCGGCCTGCCCGGCATCTTCACCAGGCGAACCCGGTCGGTGCTGCGCACGCGCACCTGCTCGGAGACGTTCTGTGCCTTGACGCCCGTGCGCTTGCGCAGCGTCAGCGCGATCGCCGCGACGATCGCCACCAGCAGGATCACCGCGGCGATCTCGAACGCGTAGACGTACTCGGTGTAGATCAGCCGGCCGAGCGCCTTGGTGTTGCTGTAGTCGGCCGGCAGGCGTGGTGCGTACGAGTCCTTGATCGTGCCGAACTGGTGCCAGAGCACGGTCGCGAGCTCGAGCACCACCACCGCGCCGACGAAGGCCGCCACCGGCAGGTTCTTCCAGAAGCCCTGTCGCATCGCGTCGACGTTGACGTCCAGCATCATCACGACGAACAGGAACAGCACCATCACCGCCCCGATGTAGACGAGCACCAGCGTGATCGCGAGGAACTCGGCCTTCAGCAGCAGCCAGATGGCGGCCGCCGAGAAGAAGGTCAGCACGAGGTAGAGCGCGGAATGGACCGGGTTGCGCGCGGTGACGACCCGCAGCGCCGAGAACACGGTCACCGCGGAGAAGAGGTAGAAGAACAGGGCTGTCGGATCCACTGGGGGCTCTCGATGGGGGCGCGGGGTCAGCGGTAGCGGGCGTCGGCCTCGCGGGCGGCCGCGATGTCCTTCTCGTACCGGTCACCGACGGCGAGCAGCATCTCTTTGGTGAAGTACAGGTCGCCGCGCTTCTCGCCGTGGTACTCGAGCACCTGGGTCTCGACGATCGAGTCCACCGGGCACGACTCCTCGCAGAAGCCGCAGAAGATGCACTTGGTGAGGTCGATGTCGTAGCGCTTGGTGCGGCGCGTCCCGTCGTCCGGACGCACGTCCGACTCGATGGTGATCGCCAGCGCCGGGCACACCGCCTCGCACAGCTTGCACGCGATGCAGCGCTCCTCGCCGTTGGGATAGCGACGCAGCGCATGCAGCCCGCGAAAACGCGGCGAGTACGGCGTCTTCTCCTCGGGGAACTGCACGGTGATCTTGCGAGCGAACACCTGCGAGCCGGTCAGGCGAAGGCCCTTGAGCAGCTCGACGAGCATGAAGCTCTTGACGAAATCCTTGATGGCTTCCATGGCGGTCCGTGTCTCGGGCCTCAGCCCCAGATGTTGAACGGCGTCTGCATCCAGATGCCGACCACCACCAGCCACACCAGCGTGACCGGGATGAAGATCTTCCAGCCCAACCGCATGATCTGGTCGTAGCGGAAGCGGGGAAACGACGCGCGGATCCAGATGAAGACCGTCACCAGCATGAAGGTCTTCAGGAACAGCCAGAACCAGTCCCAGAACCACTGCGGGCCGAGGTCCAGGCCGAGCGTGAAGAACGGCGCCCAGCCGCCGAGGAACATGATCGCGGCGAGCGCCGAGATCAGGATCATGTTGGCGTACTCGGCCAGGAAGAAGATCGCGAAGCCCATGCCCGAGTACTCGATCATGTGACCCGCGACGATCTCGGACTCGCCCTCCACCACGTCGAACGGATGGCGGTTGGTCTCGGCGATGCCGGAGATGAAGTACACGACGAACACCGGCAGCAGCGGCAGCCAGTTCCAGCTGAGCACATTCAGGCCCATGTCGGCGAAACGGCCCTCGTTCTGGCCGAGCACGATGTCGGTCATGTTGAGGCTGCCCGACACCATCAGCACGACGACCAGCGCGAAGCCGATCGCCAGCTCGTACGACACCATCTGCGCCGAGGCGCGCATCGCGCCGAGGAACGCGTACTTCGAGTTCGACGCCCAGCCGGCCAGGATCACGCCGTAGACCTCGAGCGAGGTGATCGCCAGCAGCAGCAGCAGCCCGGCGTTCACGTTCGCGAGCGCGCGGTCCGGGCCGAACGGGATCACCGCCCACGCCGCGAGCGCCGGCATGATCGTCATGATCGGGCCGAGGATGTAGAGCCCCTTGCTCGCCTGCGCCGGAAGGATGATCTCCTTGAAGATCAGCTTCACCGCATCGGCGATCGGCTGCAGCAGCCCCATCGGACCGACCCGGTTCGGCCCGATCCGAAGCTGGATGAAGCCGATGAACTTGCGCTCCCACAGCGTCAGGTAGGCGACGCACGCGAGCAGCGGCGCCAGCACCGCGACGATCTTGATCAGCGTCCAGACGACCGGCCAGGCGCCGCCCAGCAGCGCCTGCCCGTGCAGGTCGAGGGCATCGATCCAGTTCATCGTGCGGCCTCCACGGTGATCGTGCCGAACATGGCAGCGAGCCTTGCGGTGGCATCGTGCGCCGCGGCGACGCGGACCGTGCCGTCGGCCACCCGCGTGTCCAGCGCGGCCACGAGGCGTGCCTCGCCGCCGCCCAGCTTGACCCAGACGGCATCGCCCGCCGCCACGCCCACCGAGGCCAGCGTCGCCGCGTTCATCCGGGCCTGCGGTGCATCGGCGTCACGCGTCTCCTGAAGGCTCGGGGCGCGACGCACGATCGGATCGACCGCGTAGATCGGCACGTCGGCGAGTCGCTGCAGTCCGACCGCTGCCTTCGGCACGGCGATCGGACCGGTCACCGCGTTCGACAGCCGCGCACCGATGTCGGCCGGCAGCGCCTGCGCCCTCACCTGCTCGACGCTGTCCTGATCGAAGCCGCTGAGCTGCAGCAGGTTGCCGAGCACGCGCAGCACCTTCCAGGCGGGGCGCGCATCGCCTCGCGGACGCACGACGCCGCTGAAGGTCTGGGCGGTGCCCGCGCAGTTGACGAAGGTCCCGGCGGTCTCGGTGAACGGCGTGATCGGCAGCAGGCAGTCGGCCGAGGCGAGCAGTTCCGCCGACCGGTAGGCGGTGAGCGCGATCACCGTATCCGCGGCGCCGATCGCGGCCGCCGCGGCGGCCGGATGACCGTGGTCCAGACGCGGCTCGAGCCCGAGCAGCAGATAGCCCTTGAGCGGCTGCGCGACCATCGCGGCGGCATCGAGTCCGCCGGGGCCCGGCAGCGCACCGGCGAGGTGGCCCCCGACCGCGTTCGCGCCGTCGACCAGCCAGCCGAGCGTCGCGCCCGACGCGGCGGCCAGCGCCTGAGCCAGGGCGGCGATCGCCGCGGCCTGCGGATGACGGGCGACGGCGTTGCCGAGGAACACCGCCTTGGACTTGCCCTGCGCGAGCATCGCGGCGAGCGCTCGGGCCGCATCGTCCGGCTCGATGCCGGCGAACTCGGACGGCACCGCCTCGTCGCGCGAGCGGTGCAGCGCGACGATCGTGCCGGCGAGCGTCGCCGCCCACCGGTCGGGCGAGACGATCGCCTTGGCGGCGATGGGCATCAGCAGGTCGTCGTCGGCGCCGTGGAGCACCGCGACGCGTGCACCGCGCTTGGCCGCGGCGCGGACGCGCGAGGCGAACAGCGGATGGTCCTTGCGCAGGAACGATCCGACCAGCAGCACGCGGTCGAGGCCGTTGACCGCGTCGATCGGCATGCCGAGCCACGGCACGCCCGACATCCTGGCCGAGAGCGACGCATCGGCGACTCGCGGCCGGCAGTCGACGTTCTCGCTACCGAGCCCGCGGACCACGCGCCCGAGCAGGTGGAGCTCCTCGAGCGTGGACTGCGGCGAGGCCAGCGCACCCAGCGCGGCCGCACCATGCTTGGCCCGGACACCGCCCAGGGCGTGAGCGGCGTAGTCGAGGGCTGCCTGCCACTCGACCTCATGCCACTTCCCTTCCTGCTCGAGCATCGGCCGCACGAGGCGCTCCACCGAATTCAGCCCTTCGTACGAGAAGCGGTCCCGGTCGGAGATCCAGCACTCGTTGACCGACTCGTTCTCCAGCGGCAGCACGCGCATCACCGCGTTCTGC
>CAIUGQ010000517.1 GCA_903898725.1 uncultured Burkholderiales bacterium
CCGTACGACAAGATGAACGAGGTCGCCGTCTACGGCCGCGCGATCAAGCTGTACGGCGGCTCGAACGATCCGAAGACCACCGCGTGGCCGCAGCCGCACGGCTGGAACACCGACCTGGCGAAGGCCCGCGCGCTGCTCAAGGACGCGGGCTACCCCGACGGCTTCGAGACCACGCTGTCCTTCGACCTCGGCTCGGCGACCACCAACGAGCCGATGGCGGTGCTGCTGCAGGAGTCGCTCGCGCAGATCGGCATCAAGGCGCAGATCGCCAAGGTGCCGGGCGCCAACTGGCGTGCGGCGCTGCTGAAGAAGGACATGCCGATCATCATCAACCGCTTCGGCGGCTGGCTGAACTACCCCGAGTACTTCTTCTTCTGGTGCTACCACGGCCAGAACGCGGTGTTCAACACCATGTCCTACCAGAACCCGAAGCTCGACAAGATGGTCGAGAACGCGCGTTTCCCCGAGAACAAGTTCGTCTACGACTCCGAGGTGCGGGCGATGATCAAGCTCGTCAACGAGGAGGTGCCGCGGGTGCCGCTGTTCCAGCCGCTGATGGACGTCGCGATGCGCAAGGACATCAACGGCTACATGTACTGGTTCCACCTGCAGCCCGACTACCGCAACCTGTCGAAGGCCTGACGGAGGACGCGACCATGGAACGCGAAGCGATCGTGGCCTGGGTGCGGGCCGGTGCGACGATGCTCGGGCTGCCGGCGGCGACGGCGGCGGCCCACGAGGCCGAGGTGGTCGCGAACCTCGAGCGGCTCGCCGCGATCGCCGCGACGCTCGAGGCGGTGGACGTCGATCCCTCGGTCGAGCCGCTGACGGTGTTCGTGCGATGAGCGCGGCTGCGGGGGCACCCGTCAGCACGGTCGAGTCGATCCGTGCGTGCCTCGAGCGGATCGAACGGCTCGATCCGCAGGTCAACGCGTTCACCGCGGTGCTGGCCGAGCGCGCGCTGAACCGGGCCGCGGCGGTGGACGCGGCGCGTGCCGCCGGCGAGGCCAGCGTCGGTCCGCTGGCCGGCGTGCCGTTCGCGGTGAAGAACCTGTTCGATGTGGCCGGGCTGGTGACGCTCGCCGGCTCGCGCGTCGAGCGCGAGCGCCCGGGCGCGGCACCCGCTGCGGTCGATGCCACCGCGATCACGCGGCTCGAGGCGGCGGGCGCGATCCTGGTCGGCGCGCTCAACATGGACGAGTACGCCTACGGCTTCACGACCGAGAACACGCACTACGGGGCGACGCGCAATCCGCACGACCTGTCGCGCATCGCGGGCGGCTCCTCCGGCGGCTCGGGGGCGGCGGTCGCGGCGGGCTTCGTGCCGATCACCCTCGGCACCGACACCAACGGCTCGATCCGGGTGCCTGCGTCGCTGTGCGGCATCTTCGGGCTGCGGCCGACCTTCGGGCGCCTGTCGCGTGGCGGCAGCTTCCCGTTCGTCTCCTCGCTCGACACCATCGGCCCCTTCGCCCGCAGCGTGCGCGAGCTGGCGCTGGCCTACGACGCGATGCAGGGCGCGGATGTGCGCGATCCAGGCTGTGCGCAACGCGCGCGCGAGCCCGCCACGGGAGGTCTGCGCGGTGATCCGGCATCCAATCTCGAGGGCCTTCGCATCGGCCGGCTGGGCGGCTGGTTCGAGGACATGGCGACGCCGGATGCGGTGGCCGTCGTCGACACCGCGGTGGCCGCGCTGATGCAGGCGGTCGCGGTGGATCGCGTCGACTGGCCGGATGCCGAGATCGGTCGCGGCACGGCGTTCATCGTCAGCGCGATCGAGGGCGGCGCGCTCCACCTCGACGACCTGCGTCACCGCTACGACGCGATGGAGCCGCATTCGCGTGCCCGCTTCATGGCGGGCGCGCTGGCCCCCGCGGCCTGGGTGCACCGTGCACAGCGGGTGCGCCGGCTGTACGTCGAGCGGGTCGACGCGCTGTTCGCCGAGCACGACGTGCTGCTGGCCCCCGCGGTGCCGGTGGTGGCGCCGACCATCGGCGACGACTGGATCGAGATCCGCGGCCGGCGGCATCCGTCGCGGCCGAGCATGGGCCTGCTCACGCAGCCGGTATCCTGCGCCGGGCTGCCGGTGGTCGCCGCGCCGATCGTGCGCAGCGGCCTGCCGATCGCCATCCAGGTGATCGCCGCGCCCTGGCGCGAGGACCACGCGCTGCGCGTGGCCGCGGCGCTCGAGCAGATGGGCGTCGCCGCGGCCCCGGTCGCCGCGGCCTTCGCCTGACCGAACCCGACCGGACCGACCAGGACACCCCGATGATCGACGATACCCAGCTCAACCTGCCCGACGTGCTCGCCGAGGTCGAGGTGGCCTTCGAGCGCTACGAGCGCGCGCTCGTCGGCAACGACGTCGCGGTGCTCGACGAGTTGTTCTGGAACCATCCGATGACGCTGCGCTTCGGGGCGACCGAGAACCTCTGGAGCTACGGCGAGATCGCCGAGTTCCGCGCGTCGCGCCCGTCGCAGGGGCTGCAGCGCCGCATCGTGAAGAAGGTGATCCAGACCTTCGGGCGCGACTTCGCGACCGCCAGCGTGCAGTTCGAGCGCGAGGGCCGGCCGAACTGGGTGGGGCGCCAGCAGCAGACCTGGGTACGCACGGCCGCGGGCTGGCGCGTGGTCGCCGCGCACGTGAGCTTCATGGGGCTGCCCGCATCATGATGCGCCTCGCGCTGCTGCGCATCGTGGGTGCGGTGCCCAACCTGCTGGGCGTGATCGTCATCACCTTCCTGCTGACGCGCGCGCTGCCGGGCGACCCCGCCGCCTACTTCGCGGGGCTCGCCGCCACGCCCGAGGCGATCGAGCAGATCCGCGCACAGCTCGGTCTCGACCGCTCGCTGCCGGTGCAGTTCGTCGCCTACCTGCGCGACCTGATGCGCGGCGACCTCGGCCAGTCGCTGACCACCGGCCAGTCGGTGGCCGCAGAGATCGGCGCGCGCCTGCCGGCCTCGATCGAGCTGACGCTGGTGGCGCTGGCGCTGGCGGTCGTGATCGCGCTGCCGCTGGGCGTGGCCGCCGCGGTGCGCCAGGGGTCGTGGATCGACCAGCTCGCGCGGATCGTCACCACCGCCGGCGTGTCGCTGCCGGTGTTCTTCACCGGTCTGCTGCTGACCTGGCTGTTCTACTTCATCCTCGGCTGGGCGCCGTCGCCGATCGGCCGCCTCGATCCGTCCTTCTCGCCGCCGACCGCCTACACCGGCCTGTACCTCATCGACGCGCTGCTCGACCGCGACCTCGAGCTGTGGTGGGCCTGCGCACGCCAGCTGATCATGCCGTCGATCACGATGGCGCTGTTCGTGCTGGCGCCGATCACGCGGATGACCCGGGCCTCGATGCTGAGCGTGCTCACCTCCGACTTCGTGCGGACCGCGCGGGCGCTCGGGCTGCGCTCGCCGACGGTGCTGGTGCGCTATGCGCTGCGCAACGCGCTGCTGCCGGTGGTCACCACGCTCGGCATGGTGTTCTCCTTCCTGCTCGGCTCGAACGTGCTGGTCGAGAAGGTCTTCGCCTGGCCCGGCATCGGCTCGTTCGCGATCGAGTCGCTGACCGCCTCCGACTACGCCCCGGTCCAGGGCTTCGTGCTGACGATGGGGGTGCTGTACGTGCTCCTGAACCTGCTGATCGATCTCGCCTACCTGCTGATCGACCCGCGCGTCGCGATGCAGGCCTGATGCGCGGCACATGGCCATGAGTGCGCTGCCTACCCCCACCCCCACCGTCGTCGCGCGCCCCGCCGCGGCACGCGGCAGCCACCTGCGTCACGTGCTGACCGAGAACCCGGTGACGCTGATCGCCGCGACGCTCTTCGCGGCGATCGTCTTCGTCGCGCTGTTCGGCCCCTGGATCACGCCGTACGACCCGCTGGCGACCGCGCCCTCGATCGCGCTGCAGCCGCCCTCGGCCGCACACTGGTTCGGCACCGACTCGCTCGGCCGCGACATCCTGTCGCGCTGCATCGTCGCGACCCGCCTGGACCTCGGCCTGGCGGTGGCCGCCGTGGCGCTGTCGTTCGTCATCGGCGCGACGCTCGGCGCGGCGGCCGGCTTCTTCGGCGGCTGGCTCGACCGCATCGTCTCGCGCGGCGCCGACACGATCATGGCCTTCCCGCTGTTCGTGCTGGCGATGGGCATCGTCGCTGCGCTCGGGAACACGCTGGCCAACATCGTGATCGCCACCGCGATCATCAACCTGCCGTTCTACATCCGCGTCGCGCGCGCCGAAGCCAACGTGAGGCGCAGCGCCGGCTTCGTCGAGTCGGCGCGGCTGGCGGGCAACTCGGAGTGGGGCGTGCTGATGCGGCACGTCTTCCCGAACCTGCTGCCGCCGATCGCGGTGCAGGTGTCGCTGAACATGGGCTGGGCCATCCTCAATGCCGCCGGCCTGTCGTTCATCGGCCTGGGCGTGCGTCCGCCGACCCCCGAGTGGGGGATCATGGTGGCGGAGGGCGCTCAGTACATCGTCTCCGGCGAATGGTGGGTCGCGCTGTTCCCGGGCGCGGTGCTGATGCTCGCGGTGTTCTCGTTCAACCTGCTGGGCGACGCGCTGCGCGACCTGCTCGACCCGAGGCGGCGCACATGACGGCGCAGCCGGCCGAGGCCGGGCCGTCGCTGCTGGCCATCGACGACATGTCGCTCGAGTTCCGCACGCGCTCGGGCACCGTGCGGGCGCTCGAGCACGTGAGCCTGTCGATCGGCCGCGGCGAGATCGTCGGGCTGGTCGGTGAGTCGGGTTCGGGCAAGTCGGTGCTCTGTCACGCGCTGCTCGGGCTGTCGGACCGCGCCGCGCGGATCACCTCGGGGCGCATCCGCTTCGACGGCATCGACCTGCGCGCCGCCACCGAGCGCGAGCTGCAGGACCTGCGCGGCCGCGAGATCGGCATGGTCTTCCAGAACCCGCGCGCCGCGCTGAACCCGATCCGCAAGATCGGCGAGCAGCTCGAGGACGTGCTCGCCCGCCATCACGCGATCCGCTCGGTCGACCTGCGGGCGCGCGCGATCGCCTGCCTGCGCGAGGTGGCGATCGCCGACCCGGAGCGCCGCTTCCACGCCTATCCGTTCGAGCTGTCCGGCGGCATGTGCCAGCGGGTGATGATCGCGCTCGCGATGTCGAGCCGGCCGCGCCTGCTGATCGCCGACGAGCCGACCACCGGGCTCGACGTGACGACCCAGGCGGCGGTGCTAGAGCTGATCCGCGAGCGGGCCCGTGCCGACCGCGTGGCGACGCTGCTGATCACGCACGACCTCGCGCTCGCGGCCGACTTCTGCGACCGCATCGTCGTGATGCATGCCGGCCATGTGGTCGAGACCGGCTCGACGGCGCGTCTGTTCGCCGCGCCGCGCCATCCGTACACGCAGGCGCTGATCGGGTCGACGCCCGCCGGGCGCGCGTCGCTCGACGAGCTGCAGCCGATCGCCGGCGGCCTGCCCGACCTGCGTCGCACCGACCTGCCGCCGTGCCGCTACATCGAGCGCTGCCCGCAGGCGCTCGAGGCCTGCGGCGCGCCGATCCGGCACGTGCGGGTCGATGCCACCGAGGACTTCGCATGCGCGAACCCGCTGCCCCCGAGCTGAGTCCGCCCGCGGGCACCGTCGCCGCGGCGCCCGCCGAGGCGCCGCTGATCGCCGCCACCGGGCTGTCCAAGCGCTTTCCGCTCGGCAGCGGCAAGCGCGCGCCCGTGCTGCACGCGGTCGATGCGGTCGACCTGGCGCTGCGCCGCGGCGAATCGGTCGGTCTGGTCGGCGAGTCGGGCTGCGGCAAGTCGACGCTGTCGCGGCTGCTCGCGCGGCTGCTCGACCCGACCGAGGGCACGATCAGCTTCGAGGGGCGCGACATCGGCACGATCCCCGCGCGCGCCTTCGCCACCTCGGGCACGCGCGGCAAGATCCAGCTCGTGTTCCAGGATGCGACCGACAGCCTCGACCCGCGCCAGACCGCCCGCCAGGCGATCGCCGAGCCGCTGCTGCGCCTGGGCATCGCGGGCGACGTCGACGAGCGCGTGCGCCGCGTCGCCGACGAAGTCGGCCTGCCGCCCGAGCTGCTCGGGCGCTGGCCGCACCAGCTCTCGGGCGGGCAGCGGGCACGGGTCGGCATCGCGCGCGCGCTCGCCCCCGAGCCCTCGCTGCTGATCCTCGACGAGCCGACCGCGGCACTCGACGTCTCGGTGCAGGCGGTGGTGCTGCAGCTGCTCGCGCGGCTGCGGCGCGAGCGCGGGCTGACCTATCTGTTCGTCTCGCACGACCTGAACGTCGTGCGGCTGCTGTGCGACCGCGTCGTCGTGATGTACCTCGGCCGGGTGGTCGAGGAGGGGCCGGCCGCGCAGGTGTTCGATGCGCCCGGGCATCCGTACACGCGCGCGCTGATCTCCGCGATCCCCGGCAGCGGCCGCGCGCCGGTGCCGCTCGCGGGCGAGGTCCGCAGCCCCATCGACCCGGACCCCGCCGCCTGCCGCTTCCATGGCCGCTGCCCCGACGGCGATGCCGCCTGCGCCAAGGCCATGCCGCGGCTGCGGGCGGTGCCGGGTTCGTCGCCGCTCCACCGCGTCGCCTGCCTGAAGATGCCCGGCTGAGCACATGGCCTCATCGCCGCCGAAGAGGAGCGAGCGTCCGATGGCGGTGAATCTGGCGACCCTGGTCTACGAGCGGGTCAAGCAGGACATCTTCGACTTCAGGCTGCTGCCCGGCGACCGGTTCACCGAGACCGAGATCTCCGAGCG
>CAIUGQ010000518.1 GCA_903898725.1 uncultured Burkholderiales bacterium
ACGACGCGGCCGCGGCCCCGATCGGGCTCGCGCGCGATCCCTCGGCACCGCCGACGCTCGCCGAGCAGGGGCTGTGGCTGCTGCTCGCCGCGCTCGGGTCGACGCTGCTGCTGGCGGTGACCACGCACATCACGCAGAACGTGGCCTCGATCCCGTTCCTCTGGGTGCTGCCGCTGTCGATCTACCTGGTCACCTTCATCCTGTGCTTCGACGGCAAGGGCTGGTACTGGCGCCCGCAGTACGTGCTGCTCGCGGCGCTCGCCACCGTCGCGATGCTCGGCGGCCTGAGCTGGCGGCCCGAGGGCTTCGGCATCGAACGGGCGATCCTGCACATCGAGCACGCGGTGCCGGTCTATGCCTTCGGCCTGTTCGTGCTGTGCATGTTCGCGCACGGCGAACTGGTCGCGCGCAAGCCCGCGCCGGCACACCTGACGCGCTTCTACCTGATGGTCTCGCTGGGCGGCGCGGTCGGCGGTCTGCTGGTGGGCATCGGCGCGCCGCTCGCCTTCGACTGGTACTTCGAGCTGCCGCTGGCGCTGACCATCGTCGCGGCGCTGGTCGCGCTGCTCTCGCGGGGGGTGCTGCGCATCGCCGGCACGGTCGCGGCGATCGTCTGCGCGGCGCTGTTCGCCGACTACGTGAACTGGATCCGCGGCGACGTGCTCGAGCTGTCGCGCAACTTCTACGGCACGCTGCGCGTGACGGGCTCGGCGGACGGCGACACCTCCAAGGGCGCGAGCCGGCGCCTGCTGCACGGGGTGATCCTGCACGGCGAGCAGTACATGGCGCCCGACCAGCGGGCGGTCGCCACCACCTACTACGGCCCGACCTCGGGCGTCGGCCGCACGATCGAGGCCGCGCGCGGCGGCCCGATGCGGGTCGGCGTGATCGGCCTGGGCGTCGGCACGCTGGCCACCTACGGTCGCGAGGGCGACGTCTACCGCCTCTACGAGCTGAACCCGGTGGTCCTCGACATCGCGAACGCGCGCTTCACGTACCTCAAGGACAGCCGCGCGAAGATCGAGCCCGCGCTCGGCGACGCACGGCTGGTGCTCGAGCGCGAGGCCCCGCAGAAGTTCGACGTGCTCGCGGTCGACGCGTTCTCCAGCGACTCGATCCCGGTGCACCTGCTGACCCGGGAGGCGCTGGCGGTCTACAAGCGGCACCTGAGCGAGCGCGGCGCGGTGGTGTTCCACATCACCAATCGCTACCTCGACCTGTCGGGCGTGGTGCGCCAGCTCGCCGACGAGGTCGGGCTGCACGCCGTGCGCTTCGCCGACGAGCCGCCGCAGTCGGCCGTGCAGTACCGCTCCGACTGGGTCGCGCTGACCCCCGATGCCGCCTTCGCCGCCAAGCTGCGCGAGGCCGGCGGCGAGGACCTGCCGGCCACCCGCGGCACGCGCCGCGCCTGGACCGACGACCATCACAACCTGTTCGAGGTGCTCAAGTGAAGACCGACCCGAAGCCGCTCCCGCCGATCGGCACGCCGCTGTCGCCCGCCGCCACCCGCGTGATGCTGCTGGGCGCGGGCGAGCTGGGCAAGGAGGTGGTGATCGCGCTGCAGCGGCTCGGCGTCGAGGTGATCGCGGTCGACCGCTATGCCGATGCGCCCGGCCAGCAGGTCGCCCATCGCGCGCACGTGATCGACATGACCGACGGCGCGCAGCTGCGCGCGCTGATCGCGCGCGAGCGGCCGCATCGCGTCGTGCCCGAGATCGAGGCGATCGCCACGCAGACGCTGGTCGAGCTCGAGCGCGAGGGCGTGGTCGACGTGATCCCGACCGCCCGCGCGGCGTGGCTCACGATGAATCGCGAAGGCATCCGGCGGCTGGCCGCCGAGACGCTC
Organism: uncultured Burkholderiales bacterium; assembly: GCA_903898725.1. Classification (GTDB taxonomy): domain Bacteria; phylum Pseudomonadota; class Gammaproteobacteria; order Burkholderiales; family Burkholderiaceae_E; genus UBA4615. Next base: position 1,847 of record CAIUGQ010000518.1, read on the forward strand.
GGTCTGCCCACCTCGCCGTACCGGTTCGCGAGCAGCCTCGAGGAGATGCGGGCCGCGATCGACGGCGGCATCGGCTATCCGTGCATCGTCAAGCCGGTGATGTCCTCCTCGGGCAAGGGCCAGTCGAAGGTCGACGGGCCCGACGAGGTCGATGCGGCCTGGGCCTATGCGGCGAGCGGCGGACGCGTCGACTCGGGCCGCGTGATCGTCGAAGGCTTCGTCGACTTCGACTACGAGATCACGCTGCTCACCGTGCGGGCGCCGCAGGCGGACGGCCGCATCGGCACCACCTTCTGCGAGCCGATCGGCCACGTGCAGGTTGCCGGCGACTACGTCGAGAGCTGGCAGCCGCATCCGATGAGCGCGCTGGCGCTCGAGCGATCGCGCGGCATCGCCCGCGCGGTCACCGACGACCTCGGCGGCACGGGCCTCTTCGGCGTGGAGCTCTTCGTCAAGGGCGACGCGGTGTGGTTCTCCGAGGTCAGCCCGCGGCCGCACGACACCGGCATGGTCACGATGGCGACCCAGCACCAGTCCGAGTTCGACCTGCACGCCCGCGCGATCCTCGGGCTGCCGGTGGACACCTCGCTGCGCTCGCCGGGCGCGAGCGCGGTGATCTACGGCGGGGTCGAGGCCCGCGGCGTCGTGTTCGACGGGGTGGCCGACGCCCTGTCGGTGCCCGGTTCGGACCTGCGGCTCTTCGGCAAGCCCGAATCGTTCGCCAAGCGCCGGATGGGCGTCGCGCTCGCCCGCGCCGACGACGTCGAGACCGCGCGCACCCGCGCCAAGCTCGCCGCCTCGCGGGTCA
>CAIUGQ010000519.1 GCA_903898725.1 uncultured Burkholderiales bacterium
ACCGATGCGCCTGTCCGACGTCCCGGTCCTGCTGCTGATGGGCGGGTTCGCGACGATCGGCATGGTGGCGATCACCTGGGCCTATTCGCACGTGGAGGCCAGCCGGGCGGCACCGCTCGAGTACACCGGTCTGGTGTGGGCTGCGCTGCTCGGCTGGCTGGCGTTCGGGGAGGTTCCGACCGGGTGGAGCATCGGCTCGGCGGCGCTCATCGTGCTGGGCTGCCTGCTGCTGCTGCGCCGTTGACGCTGCGGCGTCACCCCGCCTCGCTCGCGCCCTTCGCACCACCTGGGATCCGCTCCTGGGACGTGCTGCAGGAGCACAAATATGAAACGGCGCTGCCGGTCTGACCGCGCGGCGTGGCGGGGGCCCGACGCCCGTCGCCGCAAGCCCGACTGCCACGCTCGCCCTTTCGCCGGGCGCGGGGCTGCGGGGCGCACAGTGGCCTCGCTCCAACCCGAGGTGAGCCCATGAACGAATCGTCGATGTCCCTTTCGGGCGCCTCCGCCCGCTCCGCCCCCCGCGTGCGCTGGTTCGATCGCCGCGGCTGGTGCTTCGGCAGCAGCGAGTTCAACGTCGCCGCGCTGGGCATCCACCTGTTCGTCGGCCTCTTTCCGCTCGCGGCCTACGTCTTCGGCGGCTTCGCCGCGCCGACGTGGCCGCGCGACTTTCCGCTGCTGACCGCGCTGTGGGCCGGTTTCGTGGCCCTCGGCTACCCGCTGTTCGCGATGCTCGAGTCGCGCTCGTTCCAGGCCTGGGCCCGCGGCCTGGAGCCGGCCCAGCGTGCGGCCGAGCAGGCCGAGTACGCCGGGCGCGCGGCGCTCGCCAAGAACTACTGGGTCGGCGTGCTCGCCGCCTACCTGGTGGTCGCGATGATGGGATTCGTGGTGCGCGGCTGACGGATTGCGCCGACGACGTCACGTCGGCGCGCCACCTGTTCCGAGGGGCCGCACCGGCTGCGAGCCCCGCGACCCTTCATCTCAAGCGGGGCGGCTCCGCAATGGTGCCGCGCGGGCGACCAAGCGCATCGCGTGCCTGATCCCGGTGCGTCCGGGAACAGGCGGGTTCCCGTGCCGCAGATCCAGCGTTTGACCTGGACAGTGCTGCCTAGACTCGGTCCGTTATCTGTGATCGAGGCTTCGATGACGTCGACCGATGAACTGTTGCCCCACATGCGCAAGGTGCAGGTGGCCGAGCGCGACATGCGCGAGCTCGGACTCGTGTGGCAGACGATCGAATCGGCCGCAGCAATCAGCTGTCCGGAGGAGGTCGCCTCCATCCTGCCGACGCTGAGCCGCACGCGCGAGCGCTTCGGGTCGCTGCAGGTCCGGCTGGTCGCCAGCCTGGCGAACGAGAGCCTGGCGGAGCTCGGCGACGAGCTCGGCGCGCAGGCCCGCTGCACGATCGACATCCTGGTCCGAAACCTCTTCGAGCGGACCGCCGACGTCGGCTTCCTCGCGACCGACGACGTGATCCGCGAGTTCTGCGCGGCCGACGACGCGGACCGTGCCGCGCAGGCCGGCGCGATGCGCGCGCGGCTCGCCGACTACCAGTCGAAGTACACCGTCTACGAGGACGTGATCCTGCTCGCCCCGGACGGCACCGTCCTCTCGCGGCTCGATCAGACCGCCACGCTCGAGCGCAGCAGCGACCCGCTGGTCGCCGAGGCGCTCGCTTCGCACACCTATCGCGAGCGCTTCGGTGCGACCGACCTGGTGGCGGGCGGTGCGCCCTCGCTGCTCTACGCCAACCGCATCACGCAGGCCGACGGCCGTCCGCTCGGCGTGCTGGTGCTGGTGTTCCGCTTCCACGACGAGATGCGCCGCATCTTCGAAGGCATGGCCGACGAGCGCGGGCAGACCGCGCTGGTGCTGGTCGACGATGCCAACCGGGTGATCACGTCGCACGACGTCGCGCATGTGCCGATCGGGTCGCTGCTGCCGGCCGTCGAGTTCGACGAGGTGGTGCTGACCACCTTCGCCGGCCGCGAGTACATGGCCGTCGGCTGCCAGACCCGCGGCTATCAGGGCTACCGCGGCCCGACCTGGCGGGCGCAGGCGATGGTGTCGCTGCTGACCGCGTTCCGCACGCGCGACGACGCAACCGACATCGACGTGCCGCTCGACAGCGCGCAGCTCACCGAGATCCAGCACGACGCCGACGAGATCAACCGCGAGCTGCGCCGCGTCGTGTGGAACGGCCAGCTGATGGCGCACGTCGGCGGCCAGGGTGATGCGCTGCGGCTCAAGGCCGTGCTCAACGAGGTCAACGTCGCGGGCTTCCGGACCCGCGAGCGCGTGAGCATCGCGGTGCGCGACCTGTACCGCACCTCGCTCGCGCGCACGCGCCGGCAGTCCGCCGAGCTGGCACGGCTGGCGGCCGACATCATGGACCGCAACCTCTACGAGCGGGCCAACGACTGTCGCTGGTGGGCGCTGTCGCCCGCGATCGCGACGCATCTCTCGCAGCCCGATGGCGAGGCCACGCGCGATGCGCTCAACGCGGTGCTCGACCGCGTCAACGGGCTCTACACGGTCTACAGCCGGCTGGTGGTGTTCGATGCGGCCGGACGCGTGCGCGGCGCCTCGCGCACCGAGGCCGACCCGACGATCGTCGGGCGCAGCGTCGACGACGCGTGGCTCGAGTCGGTGCGCCGGCTCTCCGGGCCGCAGCGCTATGCCGT
>CAIUGQ010000520.1 GCA_903898725.1 uncultured Burkholderiales bacterium
ACAGTGCCCGGTACTGCCGCATCAGGTCCTTCCAGGCCTGCAGCAGGCCCATGCTGCGGTCCCAGATGTGGGTGCTCTCGGCGCCCGCGCCGTTGATCTCGACGATCGTGAAGCCGCGTCCCTGCTGCAGCTCGGCGAACGACTCGAAGCGCACGTCGAAGCGCCCGAAGTGGAACTCGGGCAGACGGCGCGCGATCGCCTCGAAGCGCACTTCCATGGCCTCGGTCACCCGGTGGGTGCCGTCGCGGAAGATCGCGCCGCGGCTGTGGCTGCCCGCGAAGGCGAGCCGGACCGGCTCGCCCGCGGCGGGGACCTCGTCGAGCCGCGCGGCGTGCCGTCCCAGGTACAGGTGCTGCAGGCGCCCTGCGCGTGGGTCGGCGAGGATCAGCTCGCGCAGCGTGCGACGGCCGTCGCCGCGCACGTACGGGAAGTACTTCAGCGTGATCGACACGATGCGCCCGCGCAGCGCGCCGGGCTCGCGGCAGTAGAAGATGCCCGCCTCGCCCTCGTGCGGCACGAGCTGCTGCAGCACCAGCGACGCATCGACCGGGAACGCGGCGAGATAGGCTTGCAGGGCCTCGGGGGTGCGCACGAGCTTGACGCCCGCGCCGCGGCACCCGAGGTCGGGCTTGGCCACGACCGGCAGCGCGATGCCGGCGGCCGCGAGCCGCACGAGCGCATCGTCGCGTTCGCGCACGGGGTCGGCGCGATCGGCGGCGGGTCGGTCGACGCGGACGAAGGGCGCGACCCACTCGGGCACGTGCGCAACCGCCAGCGCGAGGATCTGCGCCTTGCTCTCGCCGAAGAAGCCGCCACCGGGGAACGACGGGTTCGCCGCCGTCGGCAGCAGCAGCCCGCGATGACGCAGCATCAGCCAGGCCGCGTAGAGCACGATGGGTGGGTAGAACGCCCACATCGGCCAGAACTCGAAGAAGCTCGTCGGCGGGCCGGCGGTGTCGAACGGCGGCATGCCGTGATGCGGCTGCATCAGGGACTCGCGCGCGGCCGAACCCGTCGCGGGGGCGGCGGCGTCGCTGTCGGAGAGAGGAACGGACACGGTCATCGGGCGGATTCCTGGGACGGAGTGCGACGAGACGCCCGGCGTGCGCGGACCAGCGGGACCGCGACGGCGAGCAGCAGGATCGGGAGGGCGACGGCCACCGGCGCGGGCAGGCCCAGGCGCTCGGCGAGGGTGTGGCCGATGGCGAGGGCGAGCCCGTACAGCCCGACGGTCCACACCGTCACCGCGAGCACGACCCAGGCGGCGAACGGGGCGAACGGCACGCGCAGCGCGCCGCAGGCGGTGTAGGTCACCAGGCGCAGGCCCGGGACCACGCGCGCGACGAGCACGGCGCTGGGCAGGCGCCTGACGAGCGTCACCCGGGTGCCCTCGAAGCGCGTGCCGACCTCGTATCGGCGCAGCAGCGGAAAGCGGGTCGCGCCGAGGCCGAGGCCGTAGAGCGCGATGTCCCCAAGGGCGATGCCGCCGCCGACCGCCAGCAGCGACAGCGGCCAGGAGACCGCGCCCTGCACCGCGAGCGCCACGCCCGCCGCGATCGCGAGGTCCTCGACCAGCAGCGTCGTCAGCGCGAGCACGAGCGCGATGGTCCAGGGATCGGCCATGCCGTCGAGCGCCGCGCCGAAGGCGGCGACGCTGCCGTGCCAGACGCTCAGCATCCCGGCTCCAGCGCGATGCGCAGCGCCTGCTGGACCTCGTCGAACGCGTTCCAGGGCAGGAAGTGGTCGCGGCCCTCCAGCAGGATCGTGCGCACGCACCGCGCGTTCGTCAGGCGGGCCTGCGCGTAGCCTACGTTGGCCACCGGCACCAGCGGGTCGAGGGTGCCGTGCATGATCACCACCTTCGCGACGATCGAGGCGAGCGCGGGCGCCAGCGCCTCGAGCTCGGGTCCGAGCGCCATCAGCTCGACGTTGGCATTGCGGATCGCGCGCGGCAGCAGGCCGCGCACCGGCCACCAGGCGCCGAGCCGCTGCATCGGGTGGATCGTCTCGAGGGCCGGATCGAGCGCGGCGGCGAGCAGCACGATCGCGGCGATGCGCGCCGGATGGTCCGCCGCGACCCGAGCGACCACTGGGCCGCCGAGCGAGTGGCCGAGCAGCACCGCCGGCGTGCCGTCCGCGGGCAGCAGCGCGGCCACCGCCGCCGCCTGGTCGGCCAGACGCGGCATCGCCGTCGCCGGACCGCTGCGGCCGAAGCCGGGTCGGTCCAGGGCGAGGACCTCCATGTCGACCGAAGGCCGAAGCACGTGGTCGATCCAGCCGTCCGCGCCGCCCGGGGTCCCGTGCACGAGGATCACCCGCGTCGCGCCCGGTCGCCCCCCCTGCAGGACGCTCAGGCCGGTGCCGGGCAACGCATCGGCGGGCACGCTGCGGCGCAGCGGGTCACCGGCGGAGGCCTCGGCCTGGGGCCTCGGCGGCATGCAGCCTGCCGCCACCAGCGCGACGCCGATCGCACTCGTCAGCCGCGCGCGGCGTCGCGGCGCCAGAACACGGGCGGGAACGGGCGGGGAGCCGGGGTGGGGCAAGGGGTCGGACATCGGAGGTCGCTCCGGATCCGGGTCGACGCCCTCGCGTCCGGACCCGGCTCCTGCAGATCGGTCGACCGGCCCCCGCAGTTGTTACACCGCGGACGCATCCCGACGGGACAGGCCGGCCGGCCCTGCCGCGAGACCGCGCTGTAACACCGGGCGCCCGAGCTCGACTGACCTGCATCGCGGCCTCCGCCGCCCTCTCCGGTCGACCCATGCACCCCGAGCCCGTCCGGCACTCCGACGCGGCGACTGCGCCCACCTCGGCGTATCGCGTCCGACTCGCGCACAGCGCCGCGGACCTGCGTGCGGCCCAGCGACTGCGCTTCGAGGTCTTCAATCTCGAGCTCGACGAGGGGCTCGCCGCCTCCTACGACACCGGACTCGACGCCGATGCCTTCGATGCGGTCTGCGACCACCTGATCGTCGAGGACACCCTCAGCGGCGACGTGGTCGGCACCTACCGCCTGCAGACTGGTGTTCGGGCGCGCGAGGCGCTCGGCTACTACTGCGAGCGCGAGTTCGACCTCGCGCCGTTCGAGGCCGAGCGAGCGCGCATCGCCGAACTCGGTCGCGCCTGCATTGCGGCCCGCCATCGGCGAATCGCGGTGATCAACCTGCTGTGGGGCGGCATCGCCGACTGGGCTGCGGGCCACGGGGTCAGGTACCTGATCGGATGCAGCTCGTTCACCTCCCAGGACGAGGGCGTCGGCGCCGCCGCCTGGTGCGCGCTCGCCCCGGCGCTCGCCCCGCCTACGTGGCGCACCGCACCGGTCGCCGCGTTCCGCTGCGCACTCGAGCACCCCGCCTCGGTGCCGGTGGCGATCCCCAAGCTGCTGGGCGCGTACCTCGCGCTCGGCGCGAAGGTCTGCGGACCGCCGGCAATCGACCGCGAGTTCCGCACGATCGACCTGCTCACCTGGATGGACCTTGACGCGCTGCGGCCGGCCGGACTGCGTCGGCGCGGCCGGGCCGCAGCGGCTTGAACGGCGCTCCAGCACGACACTGGTGTCCTCCCGTCACGACCTGAACACGCCCGGATCCCTACACTGGACACTTCCCCTCCCTCCGAGTCGCGCATGACCCTCCACGATGCGCTCGCCGACCTGCAGCAGCCCCTGCTCAGATTCGCGAAGCTGCAGCTTCGCGACGAGGCGCTCGCCGAGGACGTGGTCTCCGAGACCCTGCTCGCGCTGCTGGAGCGGCCGGGGTCGTTCGAGCATCGCAGCTCGCTGCGGACCTATGCGACCGGCATCCTCAAGCACAAGATCGTCGACGCGGTGCGCCGCCGCCGGCGCGAGGTGTCGTTCGACGAAGGCGAGGAGTCGGCTGCGGCCGACGCGATCGACGGCATGTTCCTGGCGAACGGCCATTGGGTGGAGCCGCCGCAGTCGTGGCCCTCGCCCGAGCGCAGCCTCGAGCAGTCGCAGTTCTTCGACGTGCTCCAGGTCTGCATCGAGCGGCTGCCGGCACGGCTGGCGAGGATCTTCATGATGCGCGAGTGGCTGGAGCTGGAGCCGCCCGAGATCTGCACCGAGCTGTCGATCACCGACGGCAACTGCCGCGTCATGCTCTTCCGGGCACGGATGCAGCTGCGCGAATGCCTGGGAACGGGCTGGTTCGGGGAGACGACATGAAGCTTGATCCGACGATCCGGTGCCGTCAGGCCGCCCGCCTGCTGAGCGAGCGGCTCGAGGCCCCGCTGCCGACCGGGCAGCGGCTACAGCTGGCGGGACACCTGATGATCTGCGCCTCGTGCCGCAGGGCAGACCGCCAGTTCGTGTTCCTGCGCACCGCGCTCAAGGCGATGGACACGGTGCCCGAGGCGCCGCCCGACCCGCCGTCGGACGCGCCCCGCCGAGGCGCGGGGCGCGACTGAGCGGGGCGAGGGCTGAGCGGTGGGGGCTGGGCGGGCGATGCACCCGCCCGGCGCTCAGACCCGCTCGAGGATGCCGGCCGCGCCCATGCCGGTGCCCACGCACATCGACACCATGCCGTACTTCAGCTTGTGACGGCGCAGCGCGTGGACGACGGTCGCGGCACGGATCGCGCCGGTCGCGCCCAGCGGGTGCCCGAGCGCGATCGCGCCGCCCATCGGGTTGACCTTCGCCGGGTCGAGCCCGAGGTCGCGGACCACTGCCAGCGCCTGCGCGGCGAAGGCCTCGTTGAGCTCGATCCAGTCGAGCGCGTCCTGCGACAGGCCGGCCGACTTCAGCGCCGCCGGGATCGCCTCCTTCGGCCCGATGCCCATGATCTCGGGCGGCACGCCACGGACCGAGAACGACACGAAGCGCGCGAGCGGCTTGAGGTCGAACTGCTTGAGGATCCGCTCGGACACCACGATCAGCGCGCCCGCGCCGTCCGAGGTCTGCGAGCTGTTGCCGGCGGTCACGCTGCCCTTGGCGGCGAACACCGGACGCAGCTTGCCGAGGCCCTCGAGCGAGGTGTCGGCACGCGGGCCCTCGTCGAGGCTCACCGTGCGGGTCTTCATCGTCACCTGACCGCTCGCGAGGTCGGGGAAGCGCTCGACCACGTCGACCGGGCAGATCTCGTCGGCAAACTCGCCGGCGGCCTGCGCGGCGAGCGCGCGACGGTGCGACTCGAGCGCGAACGCGTCCTGGTCGGCGCGCGAGACCTTCCACTGCTGCGCCACGCGCTCGGCGGTCAGGCCCATCCCGTAGGCGATGCCGAGGTTCTCGTCCTTCGCGAAGGCGCTCGGGTTGAACGAGGGCTTGTTGCCGCTCATCGGGATCATGCTCATCGACTCGGCACCGGCCGCGATCATCACCTCGGCCTCGCCGACGCGGATCCGGTCGGCCGCCATCGCGAGCGCGGTCAGGCCCGAGGCGCAGAAGCGGTTCACGGTCACGCCGCCCACCGTGTTCGGCAGGCCGGCGAGCAGCACGGCGAGCCGTGCCATGTTCGCGCCCTGCTCGGCCTCGGGGAACGAACAGCCGACGATCGCGTCCTCGATGACCTTCGGATCGAGCGTCGGCACCTGCGCGAGCGCGGCCTGCAGCGCGCGCACCAGCAGGTCGTCCGAGCGCACGTTGCGGAAGGTGCCCTTCGGCGCCTTGCCGATCGGGGTGCGCGCGGCGGCGACGATGTAGGCGTCCTGGATCTGCTTGCTCATCTTCGTTCTCCTTGGTCGCTCAGTTCCGGACCGGCTTGCCGGTCTGGACCATCGACATCAGACGTTCCTGGGTCTTCGGGTGCGACAGCAGCGCGGTGAAGCCCTTGCGCTCGAGCGACATCACCCATTCCTCGTCGACCATCGAGCCCGCCTCGACGTCGCCGCCGCAGACCACCTCGGCGATGACTCGCGCGCAGTGGTAGTCGTGTGCGCTGATGAAGCCGCCGTCACGCATGTTCACCAGCTGCGCGGTGATCGTCGCCAGACCGGCGCGGCCCATCACCTTGAACTGCGCGCGGCGCGGCGCACGCCAGCCGGCGTCGTGCATCGCCTTCGCCTCGCGCACCGCCTGGTAGAGCAGCTCGTTGCCGTTGAAGACGATCCGGTCGGTCTCCTTCAGGTAGCCCATCCGCTGCGCCTCGATCGCCGACTTGGAGACCTGCGCGGTGGCCGCGGCCGTGAAGTACTTCGACAGGAAGTGCAGCAGGTAGGCGTCGGGCGCGGCACCCGCCTCCTCGGCCGCCGAGCGCGCGCCGTGGGTGAGGCCGCCGCCGGCCGGCAGCAGCCCCAGGCCGATCTCGGGCAGGCCCATGTAGCTCTCGAGCGCGACGACGCGGCGCGAGCAGTACAGCGCGAGCTCGAGCCCGCCGCCCAGCGCCACGCCCGAGACCGCGGCGATCGTCGGCACCTGCGCGTAGCGCAGCCGCAGCATCGCGTCCTGCAGGCCCTTGACCAGTTCGGCGATCGCCTTCGGGCCACCCTGCATGAAGGCCGGCACCATCGCCTGCACGTCGGCGCCGTACGAGAACGGCTCGTCGGGCGACCAGACCACCAGGCCCTTGTACTGCCGCTCGGCGAGGTCCAGGCCGCGGAGCATGCCTTCGATCACGCCCGGGCCGATCGCATGGACCTTGGTCTTGATCGACATGACCAGCACGTCGTCGACGCCGCGGCCGTCGAGCGTCCACAGCCGCACCGAGTCGTCCTCGTGCACGGTGTTGCCCGCCACGTGCGCATCCGGCGCGTTCGCGCCGCGCACCGACTGGCGGAACAGCTGCTTGTCGTAGACCGGCAGCTCGCGCGGCGCGACGAAGGCATTCGCCGACGGCGACCACGAGCCCTCGGTCTGGTGCGGGCCGCCGCGCGCGGCGACTGGGCCGTCGAGCACCCAGGCGGGCAGCGCCACCTTGGCGAGCGTGCGGCCGGCCTCGACGTCCTCGGCGATCCACTGCGCGACCTGCGTCCAGCCCGCGGCCTGCCAGGCCTCGAACGGACCTTCCTTCATGCCGAAGCCCCAGCGCATCGCGAAGTCGACGTCGCGCGCGCTGTCGGCGATCGCGGCGAGGTTGACCGCCGCGTAGTGCCAGGAGTCGCGCAGGATCGCCCAGACGAACTGCGCCTGCGGGTTCTTCGACTCGCGCAGCAGCTTGACGCGCTCGGCCGGGTCCTTCTTCTTCAGGATCCGCCCGACCGTCTCGTCGGCCTTGCCGCCGGCGGCGACATAGCCGCCCGAGGCCGCGTCGATCCGCTCGATCGTCTTGCCGGCCTTGCGGTAGAAGCCCGCACCCGCCTTCTGGCCGAGCGCGCCCTTCTCCACCAGGGCCTTGAGCACCGGCGGCGTCGCGTAGACCGCATCGAACGCGTCACCCTTGAGCGTCGACTGCAGCGTGCCGATCACATGCGACAGCGTGTCCAGGCCCACCACGTCCGCGGTCCGGAAGGTGCCCGACTTCGCCCGCCCGAGCTTCTCGCCCGTCAGGTCGTCGACCACGTCGACCGACAGGCCGAAGGCGGCGGCTTCCGCGATGGTCGCGAGCATCCCGTAGGTGCCGACGCGGTTCGCGATGAAGTTCGGCGTGTCCTTGGCGCGGACCACGCCCTTGCCGAGCGTCGAGACCAGGAAGGTCTCGAGCTGGTCGAGGATCGCCGGCTCGGTCGACGGCGTCGCGATCAGCTCGACCAGGTGCATGTAGCGCGGCGGGTTGAAGAAGTGCACGCCGCAGAAGCGCTTCTTGAGCGCCTCGTCGAAGCCTTCCGACAGCCCGCCGATCGACAGGCCCGAGGTGTTCGACGCGAAGATCGCGTGCGGTGCGAGCGCCGGCGCGACCTTGCGGTAGAGGTCGTGCTTCCAGTCCATGCGCTCGGCGATCGCCTCGATCACCAGGTCGCAGCCGCCGAGCGCGGCGAGGTCGTCCTCGTAGTTCGCGGGGACGATGAAGGCGGCGAGGTCGGGGTGGCCGAGCGGCGCGGGCGAGAGCTTCTTCAGGCCCTCGATCGCCTTCTTCGCGATCGCGCTCTTGTCGCCGTCCTTGGCCGGCAGGTCGTACAGCATCACGGCGACCTTCGCGTTGACGAGGTGCGCGGCGATCTGCGCACCCATCACGCCGGCGCCGAGCACGGCGACCTTGCGGACGATGAATGGGGTCATGGGGTGGGGCTCCGGCTGTCTTGGGATGGGTTCGGGGCGGCGACGTTCAGTTTTCTCGGACCCAGGTCTGGGTGCGGCCCAGCGTCGGGATGCCGACGTAGCCGCGCAGCTCGAGCTTGCGGCCGGCCTCGGCGAGCTTGACCTTCGCCTTGTAGAGCTTGCCGTTGTTCGGGTCGAGGATCTCGCCGCCGGTCCACTCGTCCCCGTCCTTCTTCAGGCCCGTCAGGATGGTCATGCCCTGCACCGGCTTGTCCTTGCGGGCGTCGGTGCATTTCTCGCAGACCGCGTCGGGCTTGTCGGTCAGGATCTTCTCGATGCGTCCGACCAGCGCACCCGCCCGCTCCTCGATGCGGATCAGCGCCTTGGCCTGCTTGGTCTCGTCGTCGATGCTCTTCCAGAGGCCGACCGGGGAGTCGGTGGCCTGGGCGAGCGCGGCCGGCGCGAACAGGCTGGCCGCCAGGGTGGCGCCAAAGGCGGCGCTGCGAAGGATCGTGCGCATCGTGTGTCTCCTTGGATGTCGTGGGTGCGGTCGGCGCCGGGCTCAGAACAGCTCGGGCTCGAGGTCCATCAGCGATTTCGAACCGGCGCGCGCGCTGCGCATCAGCGACGCGGTCTCGGGCTGCAGCTTGGCGAAGTAGAACCGCGCGGTCGCGAGCTTGGAGCGGTAGAACGGCTCGACGGCGTCACCCTCGGCCTCGACCTTCTCCAGGGCCACCTTCGCCATCCGCGCCCAGAAGTACGACATCACCAGGTGGCCGATCACCCGCAGGTAATCCACCGCGGCGGCGCCCGCTTCATCCGCGTTGCCCATCGCCTTCATGCCGAGCTCCATCGTGAGCTTGGTGGTCTTCTCGCCGAGGTCGGCCAGCGGGTTGACGAACTCGGCCATGTCGTCGTTCGTGCCCTCTTCCTCGACGAAGTCCTGGATCAGCTTGCCGAAGGCCTTGAGCTTGGCGCCGTTGTCGCCCAGCACCTTGCGGCCCAGCAGGTCGAGCGACTGGATGGTGTTCGTGCCCTCGTAGATCATGTTGATCCGGGCATCGCGCACGTACTGCTCCATGCCCCACTCGCGGATGTAGCCATGACCGCCGTAGACCTGCATCGCGAGGTTGGTGGTGAGGAAGGCGTTGTCGGTGATGAAGGCCTTGACCACCGGCGTGAGCAGCTGCAGCAGGTCGTGCGAGGCCTTGCGGGCCTCGGCGTCGGGATGGCCGTCGGCCACGTCGGCCTGCAGCGCGAGCCAGTAGGCGAAGCAGCGCGCGCCCTCGGTGTAGGCCTTCTGCGTGAGCAGCATGCGGCGCACGTCCGGGTGCACGATGATCGGGTCGGCGGCCTTCTCCGGCGCCTTCGGCCCGGTCAGCGAGCGCGACTGGATGCGGTCCTTCGCATAGGCCAGCGAGTTCTGGTAGGCGACCTCCATCAGGCCGAGCGACTGCATGCCCACGCCGATGCGCGCCGCGTTCATCATCACGAACATCGCGTTGAGGCCCTTGTTCGGTTCGCCGACCATCCAGCCGGTGGCGCCGATCAGGTTCATCTCGCAGGTCGCGTTCCCGTGGATGCCCATCTTCTCCTCGATGCGCCCGCAGGTGATGCCGTTGCGCGCGCCCAGCGAGCCGTCGGCGTTCGGCACGAACTTCGGCACGATGAACAGCGAGATGCCCTTGGTGCCCACCGGCGCGTCCGGCAGGCGCGCGAGCACCAGGTGGACGATGTTGGCCGCCATGTCGTGCTCGCCCGACGAGATGAAGATCTTCGTGCCGGTGATCGCGAAGCTGCCGTCCGGGTTCGGCTCGGCCTTGCTGCGCAGCATGCCGAGGTCGGTGCCGCAATGCGGCTCGGTCAGGCACATCGTGCCCATCCACTCGCCCGACACCATGCGCGGCAGGTAGAGCGCCTTCTGAACGTCGGTGCCGTGTTCCTTCAGGCAGTCGTAGGCGCCGTGCGTCAGGCCCGGGTACATCGTCCAGGCCTGGTTGGCGGAGTTCATCATCTCCTGGAAGGCCATGCCGACCGTGGCCGGCATCCCCTGGCCGCCGTACTCCGGCGCACAGGTGAGCGTCGGCCAGCCGCCGTCCTTGAACTGCTGCCAGGCTTCCTTGAAGCCCTTGGGCGTCTTCACCACGCCGTTGCCCGCGTAAGTGCAGCCTTCCTCGTCGCCGCTGCGGTTGATCGGGAACAGCACCTCGGCGCAGAACTTGCCGCCTTCCTCGAGGACCTGATCGGTCAGGTCACGGCTGATGTCGGCATGCGCGGGCAGTTCGCGAAGCGCGTCGATCGCGCCGTGGACCTCGTGGAGGACGAACTGCATGTCGCGAAGCGGGGGCGTGTACTGGGCCATCGTTGGACTCCTGGGATGGTCTCGTCGAGACGGGGGTTCGGTTCGGGGTTCAGGACGCCACGGCGCGGACGGTCCGGGCCGGGCGACGGTGGGGGACGGGGACCGCGTAGGACGCGATCAGCCTGTCGAAGGCACGCCGGGCGCGGGCCGGCGCATCGGCGCTCTCGATCAGCCTGGCATCGTGATGCAGCACCAGGATGACGCCGTACAGATCGAAGACGAGTTCGCCCGGATCGGTGTCGGCGCGCAGCTCGCCGGTCTCCATCGCCTGGCGGATCGCGCGGACCAGCTCGCGCTGCCAGGACTTGACCATGCCGACGAGCTCGTCGCGGACCGGGCCCGGGCGGTCGTCGTACTCGGTCGCGCCCGAGATCCAGATGCAGGCGCTGGCCGCCTCGACCGCGGTGCGGTCCAGCCAGTTGCCGATGATCGACCGCAGCCGCGCCAGGCCGCGCGGGGCCTCGAGGCCGGGCCGCAGCACGTCCTCGACGAAGCGCAGCTCGTAGGCCTTGAGCACCGCGATCTGCAGGTCCTCGCGCGAGCCGAAGTGCGCGAACACGCCGCTCTTCGACATGCCCATCCGCTCGGCCAGCGCGCCGATCGTCAGGCCCTCGAGGCCATCGCGGGCGGCGAGCTCGCAGGCGGCGGCGAGGATCGCGGAACGGGTCTGTTCACCTTTGCGCATCGGGTCCCAGGGGAAATAAAACGAACGGTCGTGCTTTTGCGAACGGTCGTACTATTTCCGGGATTGCGCGGAGTGTCAACCGCGGCAGGACCGACGGCGGGTGGATTAGAGGCGGGGGTCTATTGGTGCAGTGCAGCGTCGCGCCCGTCGGGTGTCGGAGCCTTGCATCTCGGCACGTTGACGCGCTGCATTGCCAGCGCTCCAATGACCGCACCCGCCCGTTCAGGAGTCGTCGCTTTGGCGCACACGGATTACCTCGTGAAGGGTTGCGGCGTGTCCTCGATGGGATTCGTCGACACGCTGCTCCGTGAAACCGATGCCACGGTGACGATCGTCGACCGCGGTCCGGCGCCTGGTGGCCACTGGAACGACGCATACCCCTTCGTCCGCCTCCATCAGCCGGCCCCTTTCTACGGGCTGGCCTCGGGTCCGATCTGCGAAGCGCGCATCGACGCGCATGGGACGAACGTCGGCCTGGCCGCACTGCCCTCGGGCCTGCAGGTCGCCGATCACTATCACCGGGCCATGACCGAGCGGTTCCTGCCGACCGGGCGTGTGCGTTACTGCCCGTCGAGCGAACTGACCGACGACGGCGAGATCGTGTCGCTGCTGTCGGGTCGGCGCGAGCGCGTCGAGGTCGCACGCCGACTCGTCGACGGTACGCACCTGGAAACGGTGATCCCGCTGACCCACCGACGCGCGTTCGCGGTCGAGGGCGGCGTCGAGTGCGTGCCGCCGAACGACCTGCCCAGGCGAGCACGCGCGCGCTCGCGGTTCACGATCGTCGGCGGCGGCAAGACAGGGCTCGATTGCGTGTCCTGGCTGCTGGACCAGGGCGCTGCGCCCGAGTCGATCACCTGGGTGTTGTCGCGCGACGCCTGGTGGAGCAATCGGCGGGCGCACCAGACCTCGGCGGCACTGTGCACGGGCACGCTCGAGATCATGGCTCGCCAGTCCGAGGCCCTGGCTTCAGCCGTTTCGGTCGACGACGTCTGCGAGGGCATGGAGGCCGCAGGCTCATGGCTACGCCTCGACCGTTCGGTCAAGCCGTCGATGTTCCATGCCGCAACCGTCACGGAAGTCGAACTCGACCGTGCGCGGCGGCTCGGCGCGCTCGTCCGCGAGGGCAAGGTGCGACGCCTGGAGCCCGGCCGGATGGAGATGGAAGGGGGGCCGCTCGCCGCGCACCCCGACACGCTGTACGTCGACTGCTCGGCCACCGCGTTGCCGGCCGGTGGCATCGGTCGCGAATCGGTGTTCGGCGACGGGCGCATCGACCTGCATTTCCTCCGCTTCCCGATGCTTTGCCTGAGCGTCGCGCTGACCGCATTCATCGAAGCGCGCGTGGACGACGAGGCGGCCAAGCGATCGATGACGCGCGTGGTGCCGACGGTCGACACCGTGGAGGACTGGATGGACAGGTTCATTCTCAACGCGTCGAACCAGGCCGCATGGGCTGCGGACGAGCAGGTGTCCGGCTGGCTCGCCCGATGTCGGCTCGACCCTGTCGCGTCCATGATGCGGTCGATCCCGGTCGAGGATCGAGACACCAGTGCGCTGCGCGATCGGGTCCGGGGGCTGGCCGGTCCGGTCCTGGCCAACCTGCGGCGCTTGCGCGACGCCGACGTGGCAAGAACGGTCTAGCCCTCCAGGGCGCGGGGGCGACGCCGTTCGGACAGTTACCGCGCGCCGCGCTCGAGCTGCCGCTCGACGAACATCAGCCGGTCCTGGCCGTAGAACAGTTCGCCGTCGACGACATAGCTCGGTGACCCGAGCACGCCGAGCCGGATCGCGTCGGCGGTGCAGGCGGCGAACTCGGCCTGGACGTCCGGGGCCAGCGCCCGATCGAGCAGCGGCGCGGCATCGATGCCGACCTCGCGCGCGATCTCGGCGAGCACCGCGCGGTCGGCGATGTCGCGGTCGTCGCGCCAGAGGGCGGTGAGCATCGCGGCCGACAGCGCATCGACATCGACGCCGGCGTCCTGCGCGGCGAGCAGCAGCCCCGACGGCAGGTCGCGGTCGCCGTAGTGATGCACCGGCTCGAGGATCACCGGCATGTCGAGCCACTCGCTCCAGCGCTCGAGCTCGCGGCCGAACTGGTAGGCGCGCAGCGTCTGGCTGCGCTGGGCGAACGGCAGGCTGCCGGCCGCGGGCACCACCTGCGAGAGATCGATCGGCCGATGGCGCAGGCGGCGGCCGAAGCGCGCGGCCAGTGCGGTGATCCGCGGGGCACCGAAGTAGGCGTAGACGGAGCGGACGGAGTAGTAGCAGTCGATGGTCTTCATGTGAGGGCTCGCGTGCGGTCGTTCGGCGCTCAGTTCGCCTTCAGCCCGGCCTTGCGGATCACCGGACCCCACTTCTCGTGATCGGCGCGGATGATCCGCGCGAACTCCTCCGGTGTGCTGCCGACCGGCTCCAGCCCCTGCGCGAGCAGGGCCGCGCGCACCTCGGGGTCGCGCATGCCGGCCGCATAGGCCCGTGCGATGCGCAGGCGCTCGGCCTCGGGCGTGCCCGCGCGCACCATCACCCCCTGCCACGAGGCCGTCGCGAACTCCGGAATGGCGGTGGCGATGGGCTGAAGGCCGGGCGCGAACGCCTGCGGGCCGGGGCTCGACACGCCGAGCAGGCGGATGCGACCCGCCTCGGCCTGCGCACGCAGCGTCTGATAGCTGTCGAGCATCAGGCCGATGCGGCCCTCCACCAGATCCGGCAAGGCGGCCGCGCCGCCCTTGTAGGGCACGACCGTGATGTCGAAGCCGCCGATGGCCGCCATCAGCAGCCCGCCGAGGTGCGAGCCGCCCCCGAGCCCCGAGGCCGCGATCGTCAGCTTGCCCGGGTTGGCCTTCGCCCATGCGACGAGTTCCGTCACGTTCGAGACCGGCACACCCGGCCCGGCGGCGAGCACCAGCGGGATGTTGACCAGGAGCGAGACCGGCTCGAGGTCCTTGAAGGTGTCGTAGGGCAGCTTGTCGAAGGTCCAGGGGTTGAAGGCGAGTGCGGTGTACACGCCGACGACCGTCGCGCCGTCGGCCGGCGCGTTCAGCGCCGACTGGATCGCCGGGATGCCGGCGGCGCCGGGCTTGTAGTCGAGCAGCATCGTGCTGCCGAGCTCCGTCTCGACCCGCCTGTGGACGGTGCGCAGCATCAGGTCCGTCGTGCCGCCGGGGCCGGTCGGGACGATGGTGCGGATCGTCCGCGCGGAAGCGCCCTGCGCGGACCCGGCCCGCGGGAGGGTGGCGATCGCGGCGGCAGCGAGCCCGGCCTTCAGTGTGTCCCTGCGAGCTGTACGCATGTCGGTGCTTCCTTGTGGTTGACCGGATCCTACTGCGTCACGCGGCCAGCGTGATCGGCTCCAGCGCATCGCCCGCCGGCAGCACCCGACCGATGACCGCTGCATGCGGATACCCGGCCTCGTGCAGCGCGCTCACGCACGCCTCGACCCGGTCCGCCGGCACGCCCGCCAGCAGCCCGCCCGCCGTCTGCGGATCGAAGAGCAGCGGATAGCGCGGATCGCCGACGAAGTCCTGGCCGTTGCGCAGCGCGCGCCGCAGCCGGACGTTGGCGGGCTGCAGCGAACTCACGATGCCGGCGGCGACGCACTCGGTCGCGCCGTCGAGCAGCGGCAGCGCGGCGAGGTCGAGCCGCGCGTCCACGCCGGACGGCCGGGTCATCTCGACCAGGTGCCCGAGCAGGCCGAAGCCGGTCAGGTCGGTGCAGGCGGTCACGCCGTGCTCGCGCAGGATCCGCGCGCCGACCTGGTTCGACTGCACCATCGACCCGAGCGCGGCATCGATCCAGCGCCCCTTCGCCGCATGCCGCGCATGCGCGGCGAACAGGGTGCCGGTGCCGATCGGCTTGGTGAGGACCAGCGCATCGCCGGGCCGCAGGCCGCCCTTGCGCATCACGCCCTCCATCCGGTCGGCGATCAGGCCGTTGATCGCGAAGCCCAGCGCGAGCTCCTGCCCCTCGCCGGTGTGGCCACCGACCAGTGCGCAGCCCGCCGCGTTCAGCACCTCGACCGCCCCGGTCATCATCTGCAGCAGCAGGTCCTCGACCTTGCGCTCGAGGCCCGGCGGCACCGTGGCGATCGCAGTGGCCGACTGCGGCTCGGCGCCCATCGCGAAGATGTCGCCCAGCGCATGGTTGGCCGCGACCTTGCCGAAGAGGTAGGGGTCGTCGATGAAGGCACGGAAGAAGTCGACGGTGTGCACGGCCGCCATGCCGGGCGGCACGCGCACCACCGCCGCGTCGTCGGGCGAGTGCAGACCGATCAGCACGTCGTCGCGCTCGACGGGCTGCAAGGACGACAGCGCGCGCGACAGGACACTGGCACCGACCTTGGCCCCGCAGCCGCCGCAGCGCATCGCGACCGCGGAGATCGCCTGCAGCGACTCCTCGGACGTCAGCGACAGCGCGGACGCGGGGCCGGACGGGCCACTGGCGGCGGCGTCCATCACCGGGAACTCGGAGAAGCGGCGCATGAAGCGGCGGTCGATCGTGTCCTTCCAGCGCCAGACCCAGGCGCCCGCGAAGCCCAATGACCCGCGCGAGGCGACGGCGTAGCGGTCTCCGGTGGAGATCAGGGCGAGCCAGTGGCGCTGCGGTCGGTAGGCCACCGGGGCCTCGCCGCGCAGCACGCGGCGCAGGTTGACCGCCAGCGGCTTGCCCATCCGCACCGCGAAGACACCGGCCTTCTCCAGCGGCCGATCGGTGAACGAGGCGACGTCGCCGGCGGCGAACACGCTGGCGTCGGTCACGCTCTGCAGCGTCTCGCCGACGCGGATGAAGCCCTGCGCATCGAGCGCGAGGCCGGTGTCCGCGAGCCAGGCGGGACCGGCGGCCTGCGTCACCCAGAGCACCTCGTCGGCCTCGATGCCGCGGCCGTCCTGCAGGTGCAGGCGTCCGGGCGCCACCTCGACGACCTCGGCCTGCACGTGGACCGCGACCTGGCGCTCGCGCAGCACCGCCTCGAAGCGTCGGCGCACGCCCGCGTTGTGCGTGGGCAGGATCGTCGCGCCTGCGGTGACCAGCACGAAGCTCAGCAGGTCGGCGGCACGGCCCAGCGCCTCGAGCTCGCGCCGCAGCCGATGCTGCATCGACAGCAGCAGCTCCACGCCGCCCGCACCGCCGCCGACCACGGCGACGGTCATCGGCGTGTGCAGCGCGCGCACGCGCTCGAGCAACGCAAGCCAGCGCCGGTTGAAGCCGGCGATGGGCTTGACCGGCACCACGTTGGCGACCGCACCCCGGATGCCGCTCACGTCGGGCGTTGACCCGGTGTTGATCGACAGCAGGTCGTACGGCACGGCGGGCCGATCGCCCAGGATCACGCGGCGCTCGCCGCGGTCGAGCCCGGTCACGGTGCCGCGGATCATCCGAGCGCCCGCGAACGCGGCCAGGCGGCCGAGGTCGATGTGGACCTCGTCGAACGTGTAGTGGCCGGCGACGTAGCCGGGCAGCATGCCGGAGTACGGCGTGTCGACGTCGGTGCAGACGACGGTGATCCGCAGGCCCGGCTCGGGGTCCATGGCGAACATCCGCAGCACGCCGACATGGCTGTGGCCGCCGCCGACGAGGACGAGGTCGCGCAGGACGGGGGAGCGGGAGGGGGTCATTCGAGGAATCCGGGAGGCACGCTGCGGATCGTACAGGGGCGGCGTGCCCGCGCGCGCCGAGGGGGCCACCACCCGCGAGGCCAGGAACGCGCCGCCAAGTCGCGGTAGAGTGGCCTGCAATCGGCGAGCGCCGTGCATTCGAGGAGGAGCACACCATGGCAGACCCCAAGGCCATCCTGGTCGTCGGCGCGGGCGACGCGACCGGCGGCGCGATCGCGCGCCGCTTCGCACGCGAGGGCTACATCGCCTGTGTCACGCGCCGCAGCGTCGACAAGCTCGCCCCGCTGGTCGACCGGATCCGCGCCGACGGCGGGCAGGCCCATGCGTTCGGCAGCGATGCGCGCAAGGAGGAGGAGATGGTCGAACTCGTCGAGACCATCGAGCGCGACATCGCACCGATCGAGGTGGCGGTGTTCAACATCGGCGCGAACGTGCGCTTCGGCATCACCGAGACCACCTCGCGGGTCTACTTCAAGGTCTGGGAGATGGCCTGCTTCGGCGGCTTCCTGATGGGCCG
>CAIUGQ010000521.1 GCA_903898725.1 uncultured Burkholderiales bacterium
GCACGCGCATCGAGGGTGCCGGCGCCCCCGCCTGGGCCGCACGCCTGCGCACCGAGCCCGCGCCCGCCGCCGGCGACGACCCCGCCGTGCCCGCCGACTGGCGCGATGCCTGGACCCGCGCCCGCCTCGCCGCGCACCTCGATGCCATCGAGTCGCGCACCGAGCTCGTCGGGCTCGCCGAGCGCCGCCGCGAGAACGAGGCCGGCCTCGCGCGCCTGTACCGCGAGGCCGCCGCCCAGTCCGCCTGGCTCGCCACCCGCGCCAACACCACCGGTGCCGTGATGGCCGCGCTCAACGGCTATGCCACGGCGATGCGGCGGCTCGGCAAGGGCACCGGCACCAACGCCGCGCGCTATCGCCAGGACGCGCGCGAGGCCATGCTCGACGCCGCCGACGCCGTGCCCTGCTGGATCATGAGCCACGCCCGCGTGTCCGAGACCATGCCCGCGCGGGTCGGCGCCTTCGACCTGGTGATCGTCGACGAGGCCAGCCAGTCCAACCTGTGGGCGCTGCCCGCGCTGCTGCGCGCCAAGCAGGTGCTCGTCGTCGGCGACGACAAGCAGGTCTCGCCCACCTCGGGCTTCATCGAGGCCACCCGCATCGACGAGCTGCGTGCGCGCTTCCTCGCCGACCAGCCCCATGGCGTCGACATGACGCCCGAGAAGTCGCTGTACGACCTCGCCGCGCGCGTCTTCGCCGCCCACCAGGTGATGCTGCGCGAGCACTTCCGCTGCGTGCCGCCGATCATCGCGTACAGCAACCAGGCGTTCTACGGCGGCAAGATCCTGCCGCTGCGCATCGCGCGCGCCTCCGAGCGCATCGACCCGCCGCTGGTCGACCTGTACGTGCCCCACGGCGTGCGCGGCCGCCAGGACATCAACGAGGGCGAGGCCCAGGCCATCGCCGACGAGATCGAGGCCCTGCTCGCCGACCCGAGGTTCGAGGGCCGCACGCTCGGCGTCGTGACCCTGCTCGGCGGCCAGGCCCATGCGCGTCGCGTCGACGACGTCGTGCGCCAGCGCTGCGACGCCGCCGAGCTGATGCGCCGCGAGTTCGCCGTCGGCGATGCGCCGACCTTCCAGGGCAGCGAGCGCGACATCATGTTCCTCACGATGGTCGTCGACCGCGACAACTGCCATGCGAACGCGGGCCTGCCGTTCGAGCAGCGCTTCAACGTCGCCGCGTCCCGCGCACGCGACCGGATGGTCCTCGTGCGCTCGGTGCAGCTCGCCGAACTCTCGCCCAACGATGCGCTGCGGCGCGGGCTGCTCGCGCACTTCGACACGAAGGAAGCGCCGGATGCGGCGGCCGCCGAGGATCTGATCGCGCTGTGCGAGTCCGGGTTCGAGCGCGAGGTGTTCACCGCGCTCACCTCGCGCGGCTACCGCGTCACGCCACAGGTGCCGGCCGGCGGCTTCCGCATCGACCTGGTGGTGGAGGGCGCGCTCGACCGCAGGCTCGCGATCGAGTGCGACGGCGACGCGTTCCACGGCCCCGCGCAGTGGGAGGCCGACGTGCGGCGCCAGCGCGTGCTGGAGCGGGCGGGCTGGGTGTTCTGGCGGTGCTTCGCGTCGAGCTGGGTGCGGTCGCCCGACGAGGTGCTGGGGGAGCTGGTGGCGCGGCTGGAGGGGATGGGGATCGAGCCGGTGGGGGCGGCGGGGCGGGGGGCGGTGCGGGTGGAGCGGCGGGTGGCCGCGGAAAGGCCTGTTCAGTGAGGGGCTGTTCGACCTTACAGCACCGCTTCCAGCCCCTTGCGCTCGATCAGGTTGAGCAGCTTGAGCGAGGGACCGCTCGGCCGCTTGTCGCCCGCTTCCCATTTCTGCACGGTGGACAGGCTCGTATTGAGAACGGCAGCGAACACCGCTTGGCTTAGACGGGAGGCCTCGCGCAGTGATTTGATCTTTTGCGGTGGCATCTCGTGCACGTCGAGCCGGCAGAGCGCATCGAATTCGCCCATGCGACGCTTGCTGATGAGTCCGGCGCCGTGAAGGCCACGCGCGGTCTCATGCATCTCTTCAAGGACGCGGCTCTTGCGATGGGTCGTCGCCATCATTCACCTCCATGATTTCGCCGGCTGCCAATGCGGTCGCCAGTTGGCGGTCATCAAACTCCAGGAGCACCCTTGCCACTTCCTGGAGCACCTTCAACTCGTCCTTGTCGATGTTGGCACGCTCGTTCTTCTCGAACCCGAAGATGAAGAACCATCGTCCCGCCCGCTTGGTCGCCACGATGGTTCTGGCACCGCCTCGCTTACCCTGACCCGGCAGCGCGACGCGCTTCTTCACCAGATGCCCACCCAGGTCCGCATCGACGAGGCCCTGAGCCATTTCGGTCACGGCGTCGCGAATGCCGACATCGGTCATGCCGGCCTTGCGCATCCAGCGAGTGAACGTTCGTGTTCTGAATGCGCGTTGCACGACTGTACTATACCACCGAGTGCGATATATTGGCGCAAGGCTCGTCTTCGGGACCGGTTCGCCTCGATTGCCCAACTTGCCCAACGGGGAACGCTAGTTCCGTACAAGGAACTTCACTTCCCTCACCCCGGCAGCGCCCCCGCCTGCTCGATCAGGTAGTCGATCGTCAGCCGGATCTTGGCCGGCATGTGATGCCGTGATGCGTACACCAGATGCATCGGCAGCGAGCGCGGCTCGAAGCGTTCGAGGATGAGCTGCACCTCGCCGCGCTCGACCTGGTCGGTCAGGGTGAACAGCGGCACCACGCCGATGCCCGCGCCCGCGGTCACCGCGGCCAGCACGCCGGCCGAGTTGTTGACCCGGAGCGGCCCCGCGACCTCGACCTCGATGGCCTCACCCTCACTTTCACCCTCAGCCTCACTCTCGAAGCGCCACAGCGAGCCCGTGGCCAGGCGCGTGTAGACCACGCAGTCGTGCTGCGCCAGATCGCGCGGATGCGTCGGCACGCCTCGCCGTGCCAGGTATGTCGGCGCGGCGATGGCCACCCGCCGCACCGCCATCAGCGGGCGAGCGATCAGGTTCCGGTCGGTGATCTCGCCCACGCGGATCGCCAGGTCCACGCCCTCCTCCGCCAGGTCCACGAAGCTGTCGTTCAGCACCACGTCGAACTCGAGCTGCGGATGCAGGCGCGCCAGCGCCGCCAGCTTCGGGATCAGCCAGGTGCGGCCGAACACCACCGGACCGGCGATCCGCACCCGACCGCCCACCCCACGGCCGCGCAGCCGCACCAGGTCCTGCGCCTCGTCCACGGCCTGCACCACGAGCCGGGCGCGGTCGAGCAGCGCCAGCCCGTCGTCGCTCAGGCCGAGCGACGCGGCACTGCGGTTGAACAGGCGCGTGCCCAGGTGCGCCTCGAGCGCCGCCATCTGCCTGGACACCGCCGGCTGGCCCACGCCCAGCTCACGCGCCGCGGCCGAGAAGCTGCCTCGTTCCGCGACACAGACGAGCACCCGGAAAGCGGCTAGCACGTCCACGATTCACGCCTCATCGTCCGTCCCCCATTCCCCGATGGCATGGCCCCCATGCCTTCCACCGGCCTTCTCGCCGGGCCGCCCCCGGGTCACGGTACAGCCCGTGCACCTCAGGTGCCCCCGACATGATCACCCAGGAGATCCGGCATGCAGCTCACCATCCACACCGCACAGACCGCACCCGAGGCCAGCCGCGAGATGCTGGAGAAATCGCAGGCGCGCTACAAGTTCATTCCCAACCTGCACGGCATCATGGCCGGCTCGCCGGTGATGTACGAGGCCTACCAGGCCATCGGTCAGATCTACGGGAAGAGCAGCATGAGCGTGCTCGAGCGCCAGGTCGTGCTGCAGTCGATCAACTATGAGAACGAGTGCCACTACTGCCTGGCCGCGCATTCGATGATCGCCAATGCCGAGCGCATGCCCGCGCCCATCCTCGAGGCGCTGCGTGAAGGCCAGCCGCTGGCCGATCCGAAGCTCGAGACCCTGAGGGTCTTCGCCGCCAGGATGACCCGCGAGCGCGGCTGGGTGCAGCCCGAGGACGTGCAGGCCCTGTACGACGCGGGCTATACCGAGGCGACCGTGCTGGAAGTGATCGTCGCCGTGGCCTACAAGGTGATGAGCAACTACATCAACCACATCGCGGAAACGGCGCTCGACCCGGCGTTCAAGCCGTATGCGTGGACGCACCCGCGCCTGCGCGGCGAGACTGCGGCCTGACCCCCAACGGCCCTGTTCACGAGGCAGACCCGACCATGAACCGAGTGCTCTACGACCTCGCCGGTCGCGACGAGGCCGTGCGCTTCAGCCCCTACTGCTGGCGCATTCGCATGGCGCTGGCGCACAAGGGCCTGGACGTGCAGGCCGTGCCGTGGCGCTTCACCGAAAAGGACCGCATCGCCTTCGCCGGCAGCGAGCGGGTGCCGGTGCTGGTGGATGGCGAGGTCGTGGTGACCGACTCGATGGCCATCGCCGACTACCTCGAGCAGCGCTATCCGCAGCAGCCACTGTTCGACTCGCCGCAGGCACGGGCGCACGCCCTGTTCATCCGGCACTGGACCGAGACGGTGCTGTTCCCGCAGATCACGCGGCAGATCATCGCCGACCTGGTGCTGCAGCTCCATCCGATGGACGTGCCGTATTTCCGCAGCACTCGCGAGGCACGCCTGGGCATGACGCTGGAGGCCTTCAGTGCCGACCGCGAGGTGCACCTGCCCGCGCTGCGCGCGTCGCTGCAGCCGCTGCGCGCCACGCTGGCCGGCCAGGCGTGGCTCGGCGGCGACGGCCCGAGCTTCGCCGACTACATCGTGTTCGCCGCGTTCCAGTGGGCGCGCTGCGGCGTCGGCCGCAGCCTGCTGGCGAGCGACGACCCGGTGGCCGAGTGGTTCGAGCGCCTGCTTAACCGCTTCGACGGCCTCGGTGCCGCCGCGCCGTGCGCGACCCCGGGCCCCGCCCGTGCCTGATTCGGCCCCCTAGGAGACCGTCCGTGATCGACCTGTACTTCTGGACCACGCCCAACGGCTACAAGCCGCTGATCTTCCTCGAGGAGGCCGGGCTCGAGTACCGGCTGGTGCCGGTCAACATCAGCGCCGGCGACCAGTTCAAGCCCGAGTTCCTCGCCATCTCGCCGAACAACCGCATGCCGGCGATGGTCGACCCTGCGCCCGCCGACGGCGGCGAGCCGCTGTCGCTGTTCGAGTCCGGCGCGATCCTCTGGTACCTGGCCGAGAAGTCCGGGCGCTTCGTGCCTGCCGACCTGCGCGGTCGCAAGACCACGCTGGAGTGGCTGATGTGGCAGATGGGCGGGCTGGGTCCGATGCTGGGGCAGAACCATCACTTCGCCCACTACGCGCCCGAGAAGCTGCCCTACGCCATCGAGCGCTACGTGAAGGAGACGCAGCGCCTGTACGGCGTGCTGGAGCGCCGGCTCGAGGGCCGCGACTTCATCGCCGGCGACTACTCCGTCGCCGACATGGCCGCCTACCCCTGGTGCCTGCTGTGGCAGCGCCAGGGCATCGCGCTCGCGGAGTTTCCCAACATCGAGCGCTGGCTGGCCCGCATCGAGGCCCGCCCCGCCGTGCAACGGGCCTACGCGATCGGCAAGGACCTGAACACCGTCCCCACCGTCACCGACGCGGCGAAGTCAATGCTGTTCGGACAAGGGCGTCGCTGAGCGCGGCCGTTGGCACGCCGCGACCCTGCAGGAGAACCGTCACCCATGTCCGCCTACTTCATCGTGCGTGCCGTCGTGCACGATCCCGTGGCCTACCAGGCGTACGCCAGCCGCTCGCCCGCCGTGGTCGCGAGCTTCGGCGGCCGGCACATCGCGCGCGGCGGCAAGGTCGTCACCTTCGAGGGGCCGGAGGAGACGCGACGCGTCGTCATCGCCGAGTTCCCCGACTTCGACAGTGCCGAGCGCTGCTACCGGTCGCAGGCGTATCAGGCGATCATCGCGTACCGGAAGGGCTGCGCCACCTTCGAGTTCATCCTCGTCGACGGCGTCCCCGCCGCATAACGTGGAGCCAGGAGACCCGCGATGAGTGTCGAAGACCTGAACGGCACGGGCCTGCGTGCCTTGAACGACGAAGGCCCGGTCACCATGCTGAACCTCGTCAAGCTGCGCGAGCATGCGCTCGACGGCAGCGGATCCGGCTGGGACGCCTACCTGCGCTACAGCGCCGCCACCATGCCGATGATCAAGGCGCGCGGCGGCACCGTGCTGTGGTCCGGCCGGGCCGAGGCCGTGGCGCTGGGCGCCGCGGCGCAGGGCGACTGGGACTTCGTGGTGCTGGTGCGCTACCCGTCGCGCGCCGCCTTCCTCGACATGGTGACGTCCACCGAGTACGAGACCGAGGCCAACCCGCATCGCCTGAACGGCGCTCAGGCCCACCTGATCATCGCCACCACCGAGCTGTACGGAAAGTTCAAGGACGCGTGATGACGGCACCGGTCACGCACGGCACGGTCCTCGCCCGCGGCCTGCGCCTGCACTACCTCGAGCAGGGCAGCGGCGCACCGGTGCTGTTCCTGCATGGCTTCCCCGAATACTCCGGCGCCTGGCACGCTGTGATGGCGCGGCTAAGTCAGCACTGCCGCACGATCGCGCTGGACACGCGCGGCGTCGGCCAGTCCGAGGCCGCCGCCGACGTGCAGGGCTACGACATCGCCGAGCTGGTGCGCGACGTGAAGGACGTCGTCGCCGCGCTCGGCCTCGCGAAGGTCACGCTGGTCGGCCACGACTGGGGCGGCTTCATCGCGTGGGAAGTGGCGATGCGCCACCCCGAGCTGCTCGATCGGCTGGTGATCGTGAACGCCGCGCACACCGGCGTGTTCGAGCA
>CAIUGQ010000522.1 GCA_903898725.1 uncultured Burkholderiales bacterium
CATCGCCATCAGGCCGTAGGCGGCGTTCTCCGGAACGTGGGCCAGCGCGGCGGAGACCGTGGCGCCCGCTTCGGCCGCCCAGCGGCGCAGGCGAGCGGGCAGGGCTGCGCGCGAGGGCGCGTCGACCGGTTCGATCATGTGCCCGGATCATAAGGGGCGCCGATCCGACCGGGCTCGCCTTCAACGGTGAGGTCGGCCTGTCATGCGCCGGTAACACTTCGGGGGGTGGACTTGCCGGAGACGGCCACGACGTTCGAAATCCCCCGGTCGCCAGGACAAGGGTGCCCCGTGTCGCTTACCGTGTCGGATCCTTCGACCGGACCCCCCATGAACCGAAACCTCTGGCTCCTCGCCGTCCTGCAGGGCCTGTTCCTCACCAACAACGTCACCTTCATCGCGATCAACGGGCTGGTGGGCCTGTCGCTCGCCGCCTACGGCTGGATGGCGACCCTGCCGGTGATGGCCTACGTGGTGGGCGGGGCGCTCTGCACCGGTCCGGTGGCCTGGACGCAGATGCGGTTCGGGCGCAAGACCAGCTTCCAGCTCGGACTCATGGTGGCGTTCGTCTCGGCGCTGCTGTGCGCGTACGCGGCGCACACGCAGAACTTCTGGCTGCTGTGCTTCGCGACGCTGGTGGCCGGCTACTACCAGGCCAACGGTCAGCTCTACCGCTTCGCCGCCGCGGAGCTCGCCGCGCCGTCGGTGCGCGAGAAGGCGGTCTCGCTGGTGATGGCGGGCGGTCTGCTCGGCGCGGTGCTCGGCCCGAACCTGGCCGCGCGCACGCGCGAGCTCGCCTCGCTGCCCTTCGTCGGCGCCTACCTGGCCCTCGCGGTCGTGGCGGTGCTGGCGATGCTGCTGATGACCACGCTGCGATTCCCGCCGGTGCCCGAGCGCAAGGCGGGTGCCTATGCCGGCCGCCCGCTCTCGCAGGTGATGCGCCAGCCGGTCTTCATCGTGGCCGCCGGCGCGAGCGCGCTGGGCTATGGCGTGATGAACCTGCTGATGGCGGCCACCCCGCTCGCGATGCAGCAGTGCGGGCTGCCCTTCTCCGATGCGGCCTTCGTGCTGGAGTGGCACGTGATCGGCATGTTCGCGCCCGGGTTCTTCACCGGCCACCTGATCCGTCGCTTCGGCGTGCTGAACATCATGGGCGTGGGCGTGGTGCTGAATCTCGTCTGCGTCGCGATCGCGCTGTCGGGCCAGGCGCTCCACCACTTCACGCTCGCGCTGTTCCTCCTCGGGGTGGGTTGGAACTTCCTGTTCACCGGGGGCACCACGCTGTCGCTCACCGCCTACACGCCGGAGGAGAAGGACCGTGCGCAGGGCGCGATCAACTTCCTGGTCTTCTCCACGATGGCGCTGACCTCGCTCAGCTCGGGGGTGCTGGTCAGCGCGCCGCAGGGCTGGAACTGGCTGAACCTCGGGTCGCTGCTGCCGGTGGTGGTGATCGGCGCCGGCATCGTGTGGCTGGCGCTGAGCCGGCGCGGGCAGGCCGCGTCGGCCTGAAGGCGGGCGTCGTCGTGGCCGGCGTCGGCCGCGACGGTCAGCTCGATGCGGCAGCGAACCATTGTCCGACCTTCTCCCGGTTCGGCAGGCCGCCCGCGTGCACGACCTTGCCATCGATCACGACCGCAGGCGTGGCCATCACGCCGTAGCCGACGATCTCGCGCATGTCCTCGACCTTGGTGACCTTGACGGACACGGCGCGTTCGCGAGCGACGTCCTCGATGAGCTGAACGGTCCGCTTGCAGTTCGCGCAGCCGGGTCCCAGTACCTTGATGTCCACGTTGTCCTTCCTCGAAGCAGAGGGACCGACTCAGCCGAGGGCCGGGCCGATCGCGTTGAACAGATAGCCGATGATCACGATGCCGACGGTGACGAGACCGAAGAACAGCGCGAGCAGCGGCGCCTTCACGACCCGCTTGAGCATGATCAGGGACGGCAGCGACAGTGCGGTCACGGCCATCATGAACGCGAGCGCGGTACCGAGCCCGACGCCCTTGGCGACGAGCGCTTGCGCGATCGGCAGCGTCCCGAAGATGTCCGCGTACATCGGAATCCCGATCGCCGTGGCGACGAGCACCGCCCACCACCGGTCTTGCCCGAGCGTGGCCGCGACCCACGTCGCCGGGATCCAGTTGTGGATCGCCGCGCCGATGCCGACGCCCGCGAGCACGTACGGCCAGACGCGACGCACGATGTCGAGCACCTGGTCGCGTGCATACGCCATGCGCTCGCTGCGGGTCAGGCGCTGCGCCTGCGCGGCCGACACCGGCGCCGCGAACACGAACGGCTCGATGTGCCGCTCCATCCGCAGGCGTCCGATCAGCAGTCCGCCGACGATGGCGAGCAGCAGCCCGACGACCACGTAGGCGAGCGCCACCGTCCAGTTGAAGATGCTCGCCAGCAGGATCACCGACGCGAGGTCGACCAGCGGCGACGAGATCAGGAACGCGAAGGTGACGCCCAGCGGCAGGCCGGCGCTGGTGAATCCGATGAACAGCGGGATCGACGAGCACGAGCAGAATGGCGTCAGCGTGCCGAGCAGTGCGGCGGCCACGCTGCCCGACACGCCGGTGTAGCGGCCCAGGATGTCCCGGGTGCGCTCGGGCGGGAAGTGGCTCTGCACGTACGACACGCAGAAGATCAGCGCCGACAGCAGCACGAAGATCTTGATCACGTCATACACGAAGAAGTGGAGGCTGCCGCCCAGCGGGTCGGCGACCGACAGCCCGAGGCCGCCTTCGACGAGCAACCGCACCAGCGTCGACAGCCAGTCCATCCGGAGCAGCTGTGCGTTCGCCCACGACAGGACCGGCAGCCCGGCGCGCTCCATCGCCCACAGGGCGGCCAGGCCGGCGAGGATCCAGGGCCAGCGGGGCGGCGAGTGCCTGACGGCTGAGTCGGCGGGGGTCATCGAGGGCTGCCTGGGCGGGTCGGTGCGCCGGATGGGCGCACGGCGTGTATCGACCTCCAGCATGGGCGCGATGGCGCGCGCCGCGACCCGCCTGCGTGCGCACGGCCGCACTGCGGCTTGAGGTGGGACAAGGAATTGGTAGGACAAGGCATCGGCGGGGCGGCATCGGTCGGGCGACGGCCCGTCGAGGCGGTGGCATCGTCCGCTGCAGCGATCGGCCCGCGCGGCGTAAGCTCGGCCGGGCCCGGAATCGAGACCGGGTTCGGGGAGAGGTGGGTGATCGACGTGCAGGCTCGGATCGGCAGCGCCGCCCGGCGAGGCCCGGCGCTCCTGGCGCTCGTGGCGCTGATCGCCGTCGCGCTGTCGGGATGCGGCGCGCTCCACGGTGCCAGGATGGCCATCCCGGGGCTGTCGGGCCTCGACGAAGTCCATCCGCGTCTCTACGTCGAGCCGTCGATGTCGTCCGCGCAGCGGCAGGCGGTGCAGCGCGAGATCGAGCTCGGCCGGGCCGCGGTCGAGGCCTTCTGGGGCGGCATCACGACGGCGCCCTACTTCGTCGCCTGCGTGACGACCGACTGCGACGTCCGATTCGGTTCCTACGGGCAGCGCGCGGCCGCCTACGGCGACATCGCGATCCGGCTGTCGCCGCGGGGCATGACGGCCTCGCTGATCGCGCACGAGTGGTCGCACGCCGAGCTGTACCGGCGCAGCGGCGGCCTGTGGCAGGCCCGCCGAATCCCCCGTTGGTTCGACGAAGGCGTGGCGGTCGTGGTGGCGAACGAGCCCCGCCACTCTGAAGCGAACTGGGCCGAGATCCGCCGGCTGAACCTGCCGGCGCCTTCGCTGGCGATGCTCGTCACCTTCGGCGACTGGGGCGCCGCGATGCGCGCGTTCGGCGAGACGGCGGGCGATGTTCCGGGCAACCGGCACGTGGTGTACACCGTGGCCGGGCACGCGGTCAGGGCCTTCCTCGCCTGTGCCGGGCCCGGCGGCGTCGTCGCCGTGCTGGACGCGGTGCGAGCCGGTGCGACGTTCGACGAGGCCTACGCACGGGTCGGCGGCGGCTGCGCGATGCAGCAGCGCGAGTAGCGACCCGCGATCGGCCCCGCCGGCTCAGTCCGCCTCGGCCATCCGCTGGCGCTTGGCCTCGTCCTCGAGCTGCGCGTCCTGGATCTCGCGCATCACCGACACCAGGTCGACGTTGCCCTCGTCCGGCACGAAGCGGCCGGTGAGCACCGTCTCGTTCGTCAGCAGCCCGCGCCGATACAGGTCCCAGATCTCGGCGCCGTACTCGGTCTTCAGCAGCTCCGGCGCGAAGCGCCCGAAGAAGCCGCGCAGGTTCGCGACATCGCGCAGCAGCATGCGGCTCGCATGGTTGTTGCCGGCGGCATCCACCGCCTGCGGCAGGTCGATGATCACCGGGCCGTCGGCGGCCAGCAGGATGTTGAACTCGGAGAGGTCGCCGTGCACGACGCCGGCGACGAGCATCCGCACCACCTCGGCGAGCAGCGACGCATGGTGCAGGCGCGCGTCCTCCTCGCTGAAGATCACGTCGTTGAGCCTCGGCGCGGCGTTGCCCTCGGCGTCGGCGACGAGCTCCATCAGCAGCACGCCATCGAGGAAGTTGTACGGCCGCGGCACGCGCACGCCCGCGGCGGCCAGGCGGTGCAGCGCATCGACCTCGGCGCTCTGCCACGCGGCCTCTTGCGCCTGACGGCCGAAGCGCGTGCCCTTGGCCATCGCGCGGGCCTGGCGCGTGTTCTTCACGCGGCGGTTCTCGGTGTAGTCGACGGCCTGCCGGAAGCTGCGGTGCGTCGCCTCCTTGTAGACCTTCGCGCAGCGGACGTCGTCGCCGCAGCGCACGACGTAGACGGTGGCTTCCTTGCCGCTGGTGAGC
This sequence comes from uncultured Burkholderiales bacterium, assembly GCA_903898725.1. Classification (GTDB taxonomy): domain Bacteria; phylum Pseudomonadota; class Gammaproteobacteria; order Burkholderiales; family Burkholderiaceae_E; genus UBA4615. The sequence goes on from CAIUGQ010000522.1 coordinate 4,815, forward strand.
TGGCGGACGACGTCGTCGACGAGTCCTTCCTCGATCAGGGGAAGCAGGCGTTTCGGGGGCTTCATCCCCGTAGTGTGCGCCACCCGCGGCGGCGCCTCCCGCTCAGCGCAGGTTCAGCACCGCGTCGAGCGACTCGTTCTGACGGCGGATGGCCTGCAGGTTGGCGAGCGCGGCGTTGCTCGCGCCGATCATGTCGACCATCGCGCGCGGCAGGTCCGGGTCTTCGGCGACCGGTTGCGCGATGGCGGCGGGCTGCGGCTGCGCGGGCGGCTGGGGGGCCGCGGCCGGGGGCTGCGCGGGGCCGGCCGTGCCGCCCGACGGGGCCGCGACGGGCTGGCCGACCCGCTGCGCGGAGGCGCGCGCGATGTCGAACGCCGCGGCATCGAGGCGCCGCGTGGCGGCATTCAGGCCCGAGACACTGATCGTCATGGACATGCGCTTCTCCGGTTGATTCGGTTATCGACCGGAAATCGGGGCACTTGAGGACCGTCCGTCGGCCCGGATCGACCGTTCGTGCGGGCTCGGGTCCGGACGACCCTGCGACGCACCGCCCGGATCAGCGTGCGGCGAGCGCGGCGTCGAGCGCGTGCAGGTCCTCGAAGCACCCGTGCGCGTGCTCGCCGCAGGCGTCGGCGGGGTGGCGGTGCGCGAACTGCGGGCGGCGCAGCCAGGCGGCCTGCAGCCCGGCCCGGCGCGCGGCGACGACGTCGAGCTCGGGGTCGTCGCCGATGTGCAGGGTGGCCTCGGGTTCGACGCCGGCCAGGCGGCAGGCTTCGTGGAAGAGGCGGGGGTCGGGCTTGGCGCAGCCGAACACATGGGCGTTCACCGCCGCCGAGAAGTAGCGGCCGAGCCCCACGCGTTCGACGTCGGCGTTGCCGTTGGTGACGGCGACCAGCCGATAGCGGCCCGCCCAGCGCTCGAGCACGGGCAGCACGTCGTCGAAGAAGGTCACGCGCTGGCGCGCGGCGAGGAAGACTTCGAAGGCATCGTCGGCGAGGCGCGGATCGTCGCCGAACTCGGTCATCGCGTGTCTGAGGCTCTCGCGGCGCAGCCAGCTCATGTCGTGCGCACGACCGGGGTGCTCGGCGACGAGCCGGCGGCGGATCGCGGCGCGGACCTCGGCGTCGAGGCGCGCGGCGGTGGCGGGCGTGTGCTCGGCGAGCCAGCCGCCGAGCACCCGTTCGGCCTCGACGAGGGTCGGCGCGACGGCCCACAAGGTGTCGTCGAGGTCGAGGGTGATGGCGCGCGGGGGCGGCGCGACGCGGGCGAGGGGCAGGCCGGACATGGACGGATGTTAGCGCCGCGGCGCACGGACCGTTCGTCGCGGCCAGGGCGCTGCTCGGTCCGACGGCACCTCGGGATGTGACTTTTCTCACGCTCCGAGGCCGGGCGCGGGGCTCGAATGCGCCTCAGAGGTGACCGACATGACCGAGACGAGCCTGCCTTCGAGCGCTCCGCAGACCCTGACCGCCGCCCGCTCGCTGCGTGCGCCGGCACCGATCGTGGTGACCGCGATCGCACTGGTGACGCTGGGCTTCTGCGCGGCCTTCGCGCTGTTCGCGCCGCTCGGTGCGTCGGTGGCGCCGGGTGACCCCTGGCCGCTGGCGCAGGCGGGGGCGGCGGACCGGTCGATCGCGTTCTCGGTGATCGGCGGCATCCTGCTCGGCATGCCGCTCGCGATCCATGTGCTGCACCGGGAGCTGGCCCGGCCGCTGGTGCTCGGCGAGGCCAGCGAGGATGCGAGCGCCTCGCGCTTCGTGTACGCGCCCGGTGAGAGACGCCGGATGATGCTCGGACTCGTGGCGGCCTACGGCACGGCGGCGTTGCTGGCGCTGTTCATCGCCCGCACCACGGACGCCGCGTCGGCGCTCCGCGCGCTGCTGGCCTACTGAGCGCGCGCTCGGCGCGGCTCAGGCGTCGATCGAGAACCCGATCGTCTTCAGCACTCGGGCCCAGCGCAGGCGATCGGCGGCGACGGCCTGGGCGAAGGCCTGGGCCGAGCCACCGACCGGCTCGAGCCCGGCCTCGAACAGACGCTCGCGCACCTCGGGCGTGGCCAGTGCCGCATCGAACGCGGCGTTGAGCCTCGTGACGATCGACGACGCGACGGCCGTCGAGGCGCTGATGCCGTACCAGCCGCTCGCGAGCAGGCCGGGCAGGCCGAACTCCGCGACCGTGGGCACGGTGGCCAGGAAGGGCGACCTCGCGGTGCCTGTGGTGGCGAGCACGCGCGTGCGACCCGCGTAGAACGGCCCGATCGAATCCCCGACGGTGTCGAACATCAGCGAGACCTGGCCTTCGTTCAGCGCCTGGCGAGCCGGCACCGCGCCGCGATAGGGCAGGTGCGACAGCCGCAGCCCGGTCGCATGGTTCAGCGCCTGGATCATCACGTGCGAGACCGTGCCCGCGCCGTGCGACGCGACGCTCACGCCTTCGCCGCGGGCGCCGAAGCGCCGGGCCCAGTCGACCAGCGACGCGAGGTCGCCGATCGGCAGTTCCGGGCGCACGTTGAGCGCCAGATCGAAGCGCGCGGCGAGCACCACGGGCTGCAGCCGGTCGACGGGATCGTAGGGGCGGTCACGGAACACCTGCGGCCCCAGCACCAGCATCCCGGCGTTCGTCACCAGCAGCGTGCGGCCGTCGGCGGGCGCGGCGCGCACGTGTTCGATCGCGACGCGACCGGAGGTACCCGGCCGGTGCTCGACACCCGCCGGCATGCCGAGAACGCGACCGGCTACCGGAGCGAGTGCCTGCGCGACGACGTCATGCGCGGAGCCTTCCGGGAAGCCGACGATCAGCGCGGCGCGGGGGGCGGCCGGGGTGGCGGCGACGCCCAGAGTGGGCAGCGCGGCCAGCCCGAGCAGTGCGTGACGGCGATCGGTTCGGAGCAATGGGGGATGCGTGAAGAGGACGTCGGCCGACCTCGCCGCAGCGGGTCGTGGCGGGGGGCCGATCATCGCCGCCGACGGGCGCCGCGCCGGCGACGACCCGGGCAGCGGTGTGTGTACCCTGCGGCCGGGCCCGCGCGCGGGCCCGGATCAGCGTGGCCTCAGACGCGCACCAGCCCCAGCAGGTGGGCGACGTCCTTGAAGAAGATGCGGACGTGCGCGATCG
>CAIUGQ010000523.1 GCA_903898725.1 uncultured Burkholderiales bacterium
CACCGGGTCGTTCGCCGCGTCCGCACGCAACCTCGGCATGTCGCGCGCCGCGGTCACCAAGCATGTGGCACGGCTCGAGGACCTGCTGGGCGCGCGCCTGCTGAACCGCACGACCAAGCAGGTGGGCCTGACCGAGGCCGGGATGATGGCGAGCGCTGGCGGGCGCCAGCTGCTCGAGCGCTACGACACGATCGAGGCCGACGTGCGCGACTCGACCCGCACGCCGCGAGGCGTGGTGCGGGTCGGCACGCCGCCGGCCTTCGGCACGTACCACATGGTCCCGCTGGTGGCGGCGTTCGCCGAGCAGCATCCGGACATCCAGGTGGTGCTGTCGCTCGACACCGGCGATGCGAACCTGGTCGCGCAGGGGCTCGACCTGTCGGTCCGCATCACGCTCGAGCTCGAGGACGCGAGCCACGTGGCGCAGCCGCTCGCCAAGGCGCCCCAGCTGCTGGTCGCCTCGCCGGACTACCTCGCCCGGCACGGCACGCCGCGCGCGCTCGCCGACCTGGGTGCGCACAACTGCCTGGTGCACGTGATCAAGTCGCCGACCGGCATCTGGCGCTTCGCGGGGCCGCAGGGGCCCGCGTCGGTGCGGGTGCGCGGCACCATCGCCTCGAACTTCGGCGATGCGCTGATGCATGCGGCGCTGCGCGGCTACGGCATCTCGATGCATCCGTACTACATGGTCTCGCAGTCGCTCGACGAGGGCCGCCTGGTCGCGGTGCTGCCCGAGTACGCGCCCGATGCACACGACGTCCACGTCATCTACTCGAGCCGGCAGAACCTGCCCGAGCGCGTGCGGCGCTTCATCACCTTCCTGCGCGACTGGGCGCGCACGCCGCCGCTGTGGTCGGTGCCCCGTCCGGCCGCGGCGCCGGCCGCGGTGCCGAGCCCGCTGCCGGCACGGCGTCGCCCGCCGTCGGCGCGACGCGTCGGATCGACGTAGACGCCCGCATCGCGGCGCCGCCGCGCCGCGCTTCCCCTCGGGGAAGGACGCCGCGCCCGAGGGTGCGGACACCCGTTCGGCGCCTTGACTGCGGCGGTGCGCGGGTAGCATCGTCCGGCGTCCGAACCGCCGGTGCCGCCTCGATGTCCCGCCCTGCCTCAGGCTCTGCGTCCGCCCGCCCCGGCGCGCGGCCGGCCGTCCTCCTGTTCGTGGCGATGCTCGCCTGCGCCCTCCCCGGCCTGGCACGCGCGCAGGCGCCCGAATCCGAGCTGCCGCCCGAAGCGGGCGCCTTCGAAGGACGCATCCCCTCATCGGTGCCCGGTGCGCTGCTGCCCGACGCGCCGGCCGCGGCCTATGCCGCCACGAGCGTCTCGACGCGTGGCTTCACGCTCAAGCCCGGCCTGGTGCTGCTCGGCGACTACACGTTCTTCAGCCAGGACGCGGCCTCGCGTGCCCAGGTCGGCGAACAGGAGGACCGCGGCCAGCTGCGGGCCGCGCGGGTGATGATGCGCGGCACGATCGGCACCGGCTACGTGGTGCGCTACCTCGTCGCCGGCGAGTACAAGGGCTTCGACACCGCGTACGACCGCGACTGGGAGATGACCGACGTGTCGCTGACCTTCCCGCTGCGCGGGCCGTCGACGACGCTCACGGTCGGCAAGACCAAGCAGGCCCACGTCTACGAGATGGTCGGCGACGCGGCCAACCTCGCCTTCCAGGAGCGGGTGCTCAACCCGTTCTTCGTGTCGCGCTCGGTCGGCGCCCGGCTCGCGCATGTGACCGCGGATCGCCTGTCCACCGTCTCGTTCGGCGTCTTCAACGACAGCTGGGCGGGCAGCAGTTCGAAGGGCCCGAACGACGGCACCGACGTGACCCTGCGCGTGACGCGCGCGCTCTGGCTCGAGGACGGCGGACGACGGCTGATGCACGTCGGCGGCTCGGTGCGCAGGGCCGGCGCGGATGGCGGCACGCTGCGCTACCGCGGCCGCCCCGAGTCGAACGTCTCGGACTTCTACGTCGACACCGGCACCTTCACGGCCGACCGCGCCCTGCATCTGGGGCTCGAGGCGCTGTGGCAGCACGGCCCCTGGTCGGTCATCGGCGAGTGGGTGCACGCGAAGGTCGATGCGCCCCGCGTCGGCGACCCGAGCTTCAGCGGTGGCTACCTCGGCGTGAGCTGGGTGGTCACCGGCGAGAACCGACCCTACGACACCTCCGTCGGCTATGCGCGGCGGGTCCAGCCGGGCGGCGCGCACGGTGCGCTCGAACTGGTCGCGCGCGCTTCGCGCGTGGACCTCGACGACGGCGCGGTGCAGGGCGGGCGCTTCGTGAAGTCCTACCTCGGCGCGAACTGGTGGGCCACGACCCGCCTGAAGTTCGGCGGCGGATGGGGCCGGACCTGGCTCGAGGACGCCGGCACGCGCGGCGTCACCGACGCGCTGCTGCTGCGCGCGCAGTGGGTGTACTGAGCCGGACGGCGACGCCCCGGCGGATCGCCGCAGCCCACCGACCCGCCGCGGCCGCTCAGGTCGGCGTCGGGAACTCCGGCCCCTCGTAGATCTCCGGCACGCGCACGCGCCCGGCCTCGATGTCGGCGGCGACGCGGGCCACCCGGGCGCGGACGGCCTCGGGCACGTCGGCCGCCATCGAGAGCCGCACCGCCTGGGCGTCGGCGATGCCGACCCTGCGGATCGCCCCGGCAGGGAAGGCGCCATCGCGGGCGTCGCGGATCGCCTGGAACACCGCGATGCTCACGTCGGCGATCGCGGAGGCGACGAACACCGCGGGGTCGGTGCGCACCCAGTCGACGACATTGCCGATCTGACGCGTGCCCCGCTCCCGGCACGCCTCGGTCACGCCGCCGCGACCGGCATTGAGCATCGTGAAGATCACGTCGGCGCCGGCGCCCATCTGCGCCAGCGCCACCCGCCGCGCGAGCGCGGCATCGTCCTGATTGCCCGAGAAGTTCGTGAGCACGCGGACCTTCGGATCGGTGGCCGCGACACCGGCGGCGAAGGCCGCGCGCCCCTTCAGACCGGGCCGCACCCGGATGCCCGACATGTGACCGACCGTGCCGGTGCGCGTCGTCAGCGCGGCGAGCACGCCGCCCAGGTAGGCCGACTCCTCCTGCAGCACCTCGTAGCTCGCGAGGTTCGGGCCGGTCACCGCGCCCTGCGTGACGACGAAGCGCAGGCCGGGCGTCCGGGCCGCCACCTCGGCACAGGCCTCGTTGTTCTGGCCGCCATGGGCGATCACCAGGTCGACGCCCGAGGCCGCCAGTCCGGCGAGCGCGTCGACCAGAAGCGGGCGCTTCGGCTCGACGCCGGCGACGTGACGCGTGACGACGCCGAGCTCGGTGCGGGCGCGCTCGAGTCCGCGCCAGCCGGCCTCCATGAAGCCGCGGTCGTCGATGCGTCCGGCGAACAGCGCACCCACCGACAGTGCACGGGGCGGCTGGGGCGCGACGCAGGCGGACAGGCCGGGCAGCGTCGCGGCGGCACCCAGGCCGAGGCTCAGGCGGCGGCGCAGGGGGTTCGGATCGTGCGGCATGGCGGAAGGACCTCGGTTCGGGATCCCGCGATGATCCGCGACAGCGCGGAAAAAGGGACCGATCGACGCGCGCGGCGCCCGAAAAGACGACGGGCGCGTCCGCTCTCGCGGTCGCGCCCGTCGGGGCCGATGGTAACGAACGTTACCGCAGCGGCCTCACCCGTGACTCACTGCCCTTCGAGGAACGACTTCAGCTTGTCGGCCCGCGACGGATGCCGCAGCTTGCGCAGCGCCTTCGCCTCGATCTGGCGGATCCGCTCGCGGGTGACGTCGAACTGCTTGCCGACTTCCTCCAGCGTGTGGTCCGTGCTCATCTCGACGCCGAAGCGCATGCGCAGCACCTTGGCTTCGCGAGGCGTCAGCGAGTCGAGCACCTCCTTGACCACGTCGCGCATCGAGCCGTGCAGCGCGGCGTCGGCCGGGGCCAGCGTCGCGGTGTCCTCGATGAAGTCGCCCAGGTGCGAGTCGTCGTCGTCGCCGATCGGCGTCTCCATCGAGATCGGCTCCTTGGCGATCTTCAGGATCTTGCGGATCTTGTCCTCGGGCATCTCCATGCGCGCCGAGAGCATCGCCGGATCCGGCTCGGTGCCGGTCTCCTGCAGGATCTGGCGGCTGATCCGGTTCATCTTGTTGATCGTCTCGATCATGTGGACCGGGATCCGGATGGTCCGGGCCTGGTCGGCGATCGAGCGGGTGATGGCCTGCCGGATCCACCACGTGGCGTAGGTCGAGAACTTGTAGCCGCGGCGGTACTCGAACTTGTCCACCGCCTTCATCAGGCCGATGTTGCCCTCCTGGATCAGGTCCAGGAACTGCAGGCCGCGGTTCGTGTACTTCTTGGCGATGGAGATCACCAGGCGCAGGTTGGCCTCGGTCATCTCGCGCTTGGCCTTGCGTGCCTTGGCCTCGCCCATCGCCATCTGCTTGTTGATCTCCTTGAGGTCGGAGAGCGGCAGGACGACACGGGCCTGCAGGTCGATCAGCTTCTGCTGCAGGTCCTGCACGGCCGGGATGCTCCGGCGCAGCGTCTCGACGTAGGCGACGTTCGCGTCGGCTTCCTTCTCGACCCAGCGCAGGTTGGTCTCGTTGCCGGGGAACGAGCGGATGAAGTGCTCGCGCGGCATGCCGACCTTGTGCACGCAGATCTCGGCGATCGCGCGCTCGAAGGTGCGGACCTGCTCGACCTGGCTGCGCAGCGTGTCGCACAGCCGCTCGACCATCTTCGCCGTGAAGCGGATGGTCATCAGCATGTCCTGCAGCTCGGTCTGCGCCTTGACGTAGGGCTTGGACTTGTAGCCTTCCTTCTCGTAGGCCACGCGCATCTTGTCGAACCAGCGCTCGATGTGCTCGAACTTCTCGAGGGCGGCGCGCTTGAGTTCGGCGAGCTTCGCGGCGTTCGCGTTGGTCGCCTCGTCGGCGGCCTCCTCGTCGTCCTCGAGGTCGGCGGCGGCTGCGGCCGCTGCGGCTGCGGGCTGCGGCGGCGAGAAGTCCTCGACCGCGTTCGGATCGACCAGGCCGTCGACGGCCTCGTCGATGCGCATCTGGTCGGCGCGGATCTTGGCGGCGGCGGCGAGCACCTCGGCGATGGTCGTCGGGCAGGCCGAGATCGCCATCACCATGTGCTTGAGGCCGTCCTCGATCCGCTTGGCGATCTCGATCTCGCCCTCGCGCGTGAGCAGCTCGACCGAGCCCATCTCGCGCATGTACATGCGCACCGGGTCGGTCGTGCGGCCGAACTCGGAGTCGACCGTCGACAGCGCGGCCTCGGCCTGCTCCTCGGCGTCCTCGTCCGAGTTCACCACCGGGGTGTTGTCGTTGATCAGCAGCGTCTCGGCGTCCGGGGCCCGCTCGTAGACGGTGATCCCCATGTCGCTGAACGTCGTGATGATCGAATCGATCGCCTCGGCGTCGACCAGGTCCTCGGGCAGGTGGTCGTTGATCTCGGCGTAGGTGAGGAAGCCGCGCTCCTTGCCCAGCTTGATCAGCAGCTTGAGCTTGTTGAGCTTGGCCTCGAGCTCCTCCTCGGAGTTGCCCTGGTTGTACGACAGGGCCTCCTTGATGAGCGCCTTCTCCTTGGCGCGCTTGTCGCGGGCCTTGGCCTTGGGCGGGGGCGGCGCGGGCGGCTCCTCGATGACCTCGCCGTCACCGCCGTCGACGCCGTCGAGTTCCTCGAGCGAGTCCTCGACGTCGCCGCCAAGGTCCAGGTCGCCGTCGTCGGCACCGGGGACCATCTTGGCCTTCGGGCCCTTGCCGGCCGGGGCCTTGCCCTTGGCGGCCTTGGCCACCTTGGCGGCGGGCGCAGCCACCGCCTTGGGTGCCTTGGCGGCCTTGGCGGGTGCCTTCGCCGCCGGGGCCTTCGCCTCGACGGCCGCGCCGTCGACGGCCGCGACCGGCACTGCGACGGTCTTGTCAGCGGACTTGTCAGCGGTCTTGTCGGCAGCTTTCGCCGGGGCCTTGGCGGCCGGCTTGGCAGCGGCGGACTTGGTCTTGCCGCCCGGGGCGGGCGCGATCTGCGGAAGCTTCTCGGGAACCTTGTGCTGCACCTTGTCCTGAACCTTGTCTTGGGGCTTGCCGACCGCACGTGCGGCCGGACGGGCTTCGGGCGCCTTGGCCTCCGACCGCGCTGCCGGTTTGGCGGCAGGGCGGGCGACGGGCCGGGCGGCGGGCTTGGCAGCCTGGGCCTTGACCGCGGGCTTTGCAGAGACTTTCTTCACCGGCGCCGCGACCTTGGCGGCCGAACGGGTCGACGCGGCGGGCTTGACGGCGGATTTCGAGGACACGGCGGCCTTGGGGCTGTCCTTGGACGCCGACTTGGCCGGCGTCTTCACGGGCGCCTTGGCAGGCACCTTGGCGGAGACCTTGGAGGCGCTCTTGGACGACCCCGCCGCGGCCTTGCCGACCGCACCGACGGCCTTGACCGTCAGCTTCCCGGTGGAGCGTCCCGATCCGGACGCGCCACCACCGGCGGCCTTCGTGCCGGTCCGGGCGGCCGACTTGGCCGGGGCGACCTTCGCGGCCATCGCCCTGGCGGGCACTGTCTTGGCGGCCGCAGTCCTGCCAGCCGATCCAATGGCGGCTGTGGCACTGCCGGCCTTCGAGGCCGGTTTCCGGGAAGTCGCAATCGTGGCAGCGGGGCGCTTGCTCGTCGTGCTGGCTTTGCTCACAACCGGTCCTCGATATGTGAATCGGGAAAACCTTTTA
>CAIUGQ010000524.1 GCA_903898725.1 uncultured Burkholderiales bacterium
GGAGGTCCGTCGTCTGATCGACGCCGCAGCAGGTCCCGGCGCGGCAGAGGCGACGCGCAAGGTGACAGGCCCGGGACCCGCGAACGCACATCGGCCGCGACGCGCGAACCCGGCCTCCTGAACCTCCGGCAGCGGTGTCGGCTCGATGGCCGGTCGCGCGGCGCTCGGTCGGAGCCGGGTGTCCCCTCGCGTGTGTCTCGGGTCGGCGTCAGCCGCCGGTCAGCAGGGCGGCGGGCACGTCGTAGCGTTCGTCGCTGCCGAAGCGGACGGTGACGACATCGCCCTGGCGGCCGGCCGACATCGCTTGCGCGGAGTCCGACGCCACGGGCTCGCCCTTGACGAACAGGATGTTCCGGACCTGGGCCTTGGGGCTGCGCAGTTCGACCGTCGCAGTGGCGTCGCGTCCCCGCCGGATCACCCCCGCCTCGCAGCTCGCGTCTGACCGGCCTGTGCGCTGACGGTGTACTCGACGTCCCGCTCGCCCTTGACCGTACCGCGCACCTGCGCGGCGGTCGACGGCAGGGCCCCACCACCGATCTCGCGGATCTGTCCCGATTCCGGATCGCGGCGTGGGGTGAGTCTCGACGGACGGCAGTCCGGCTGATACAACCGGTTCTCCGCGCCCCAGGATCCCGGGGCGGCGATCCGCACCCACCCGGTGCACCCCGCACGGTTCCGGCGCGCGACCAGCGCGCGGGGGAACCTGTTCGGCCCGGTCCCGGCCCGGGCGTCCGCAGCGCACCGATTCGGGTCGATTTGGTCGTCTGGCACGCGCCTTGCGCCTGTCGGCCGTCGGCACCGACCGATCGATCCACAACAAGGAGAACCTGATGACTCTCGCGTTTCGCAAGCAACGCGTCGCTGCAGCTTTCATGACCTCGGCCGCGCTGTTCGCGGCCTCGATCGTCGCCACGCCGGCCGCCGCGCAGGAGAAGACCCTGCGCATCGCCATGACCGCCGCCGACATCCCGCGTACCCTCGGCCAGCCCGACCAGGGCTTCGAGGGCAACCGGTTCACCGGCATCCCGATGTACGACGCGCTGACGCACTGGGACCTCTCGAAGGCCGATGCGGCGAGCGTGCTGATCCCCGGCCTCGCGCTGTCCTGGGCGGCCGACGCCAAGGACAAGACCAAGTGGGTCTTCAAGCTGCGCCCGGGCGTGAAGTTCCACGACGGCTCGGCCTTCAACGCCGACGCGGTGGTGTGGAACGTCCGCAAGGTGCTCGACAAGGACGCGCCGCACTTCGACGCCAGCCAGGTCGGCGTGACCGCCTCGCGGATGCCGACCCTGCGCACCGCCCGCAAGATCGACGACCTGACGGTCGAGCTGGTCACGAGCGAGCCGGACGCGTTCCTGCCGATCAACCTGACCAACCTGTTCATGGCGTCGCCCGCCCACTGGGATGCGAAGCTCAAGGCCGTGCCGGCCGGCGTGACCGACGCCGCCGAGCGTGCGAAGCAGGCCTGGGTCGCGTTCGCGGCGGACGCCTCGGGCAGCGGTCCCTTCAAGATGACTCGCTTCGTGCCCCGCGAGCGGCTCGAGCTCGCGGCGAACAAGGGCTACTGGGACGCCAAGCGCGTGCCGAAGATCGACAAGGTCGTGATGCTGCCGATGCCCGAGGCGAACGCCCGGACCGCGGCGCTGCTGTCGGGCCAGGTCGACTGGATCGAGGCCCCGTCGCCCGACGCGATGGCAGCGATCACGACGCGCGGCAACAAGCTGTACTTCAACCCGCAGCCGCACGTCTGGCCGTGGCAGCTGTCGTTCGCCGAGGGTTCGCCCTGGCTCGACAAGCGCGTGCGCCACGCGGCGAACCTGTGCGTGGACCGTACCGCGCTGCTCAAGCTCCTGGGCGGCATGATGGGCGTGCCGAAGGGCACCGTCCCGCCGGGCCACCCGTGGTGGGGTGATCCGAAGTTCGACATCCGCTTCGACCCCGAGGCCGCCCGCAAGCTGATGGCCGAAGCCGGTCACAGCGCTGCCAAGCCGCTGAAGGTGAAGGTGCAGATCTCGGCGTCGGGCTCGGGCCAGATGCAGCCGCTGCCGATGAACGAGGCGGTCCAGCAGTCGCTCAAGCAGTGCCACTTCGACGTGCAGTTCGACGTCATCGAGTGGAACACGCTGTTCACCAACTGGCGCCGCGGCGCGAAGGACCCGACGGCGAACGGGGCCAACGCGATCAACGTCAGCTTCGCGGCGATGGACCCGTTCTTCGCGATGGTCCGCTTCACCAGCACCAAGACCTTCCCGCCGACCTCCAACAACTGGGGCTACTTCGGCAACGCCGAGTTCGACAAGCTGATCGCCGATGCGCGCGGCAGCTTCGAGGACAAGGCGCGGGATGCGGCGCTGGCCAAGCTCCACGCCCGGATCGTCGAGGAGGCGCCGTTCATCTGGATCGCCCACGACGTCGGTCCGCGTGCGATGA